>NZ_JBEXSD010000104.1:0-8715 GCF_040613495.1 Nocardioides sp. NPDC006273
CACCACCCGACACCTGGACACCGGACCCACCACCACTGTCCCGGGCAGAGTTCGTGCTGCGCGACGTACTTCTCGACCACACGCTCGCGGCCTGAACGCCGGTGCCGTTGCGCAAGAACGGTCGGGTCGGCGGGGGCCGGGCGGTGGTTGAGTGACACGCATGCGTACAGAACAGGTTCGGTTCCCGGAGGAGTACGGCACGCCCAGCGAGCTGATGGAGTGGGAGGACGTACGCCGGCGGCTGGTCGAGGCGAAGCAGTTCTGGTTCGCATTCGAGAGGCCGGGGCGGAGTCCGCACGTGACGCCGCTGGACGGCGTCTGGTTCGAGGACAAGCTGGTCTACGGCGGCAGCCCGGAGACGTTGCACCGGCGGCTCGCGACCGCGCATCCGAAGGTGACCGTGAACCTGCCGGATCCGTGGAAGCTGGTCGTCGTCGAGGGGGAGGTGCGTACGACCTCGTTCTCCCCGGCAGCGGCGGAGGAGATCGCGGCGCTGCTGAACGCGAAGTATCCCGAGTACGGCGAGAGCGTCTTCAAGCCGGCCACGGAGTCACCGGCGGTGCATCCACGCCGGATCCGGGCGTGGACGTCGTTCCCGAAGGACGCCACCGCCTTCGTCTTCGACTGACTTCCGGCGTCTCCGCGCTAGTCTCGCAGTGATGCACTTCACCGAGTACGACACCCGCGTGGCGGCGTACGCCGTCGTCGTCGACGATGGCCGGATCCTGCTGAGCTGGTTCAGGGGAAACCATCGCAACGAGCCGGGCTGGACGCTCCCGGGCGGCGGCGTGGACTACGGCGAGCAGATGCCGAGCGCGGTGGCGCGCGAGGTGAAGGAGGAGACCGGGTACGACGTCGAGGTCGGGGCTCCGCTGACGACCGACGTGCACGTCGTGCCGTTCGATCCGGGGCGACGGCCCTACCAGTCCACGCGCATCGTCTTCGAGGCGCGGATCGTCGGGGGCGAGCTGGGCACCCTGGAGGTCGACGGGACCACCGCGTTCGCAGGGTGGGTCGGGGTGGACGACCCCGTGATCGGGGCCGACACCACCAGCCCCATCGTGCGGATGGGGCTGGAGGCGCTGAAGCTCGCTCAGTCGACCCAGTAGTTGTCGTGGAGCTTGTAGAACTCGGCCATGTCGTCCGGGCCGAGCTCGGTGCCCTCGGCCAGCTCGCGCAGCCCCTCGAAGTAGCCCTCCCGCGGCGCGCCGGGGGTGAAGTGGAGCAGCATCGAGGCGGGCTCGTCGGTGGTGTTGCGGAAGCCGTGCAGGCCGCCGACCGGCACGTGCACGAAGTCGCCGGCGCCGGCCGGGATCCACTCCTCGCCGTTGAAGATCCGCACCGTCCCGGTCAGCACGTAGAACGACTCGGCGACCGCACGGTGGAAGTGCGGCCCCGGACCGGTCTCGCCGGGGCCGAAGTGCCAGCGGTAGAGGCCGTAGTCGCCCGCGGTCGTCGCTCCGGTGGCGAGATAGTCGACCTTCACGCCGTTGGGGTAGGTCAGATCGGGCGGGGTGGCGTCAGGGCGGTAGAACGCCGAGACCTCACCGGCATCGCCGTCGTAGCGCTCGGGCGGGTAGGGGACACCTTTGGTCCCCATCGACTCTGGAAGTGACATGGGCCAAAACTGCCCGATCCGTCCAGGGTTGGGAAGCCCATTGGAAATTGCGTCAGTAGGGTTGCCGCCGTGACCCTCGTCCCGGACTCCTTCCTGGCTCTCGCGGCCAACGGTCCGCCGTGGGCAGCGTGGCTCGACGACCTCCCCGGTCTGCTGCGCGACCTGCTCGAGGAGTGGTCGCTGACCGTCGACGGCCCCTCCACCCACGGCAGCTGCGCGGTGGTGGTCCCGGTGCGCACCGCCGAGGGCGAGGCTGCGGTGCTGAAGGTCGACTGGCCCCACTGGGAGGCCGAGCACGAGGCGCTCGCGTTGCAGGTGTGGGGCGGTCGGGGCGCCGTACGCCTGCTGCGGGCCGACCCGAAGCGCTTCGCGCTGCTGCTCGAGCGGCTGCACACCGAGGACCTCTCCGAGCTCTGGGACGTGCAGGCGTGCGAGATCGTGGGCGGCCTCCATGGGCGCCTGCACGTCGCGGCCCCGCCGCAGCTGCGTACGTTGTCACAGCAGGCCGCACGCTGGGCGAGCGAGCTGGGGGAGCGGCGGCTTCCGGTGCCGCCGCGGATGGTCGAGCAGGCCCGGGCGATCGCTCGCGACTTCGCCCGTGACAAGGCCACCGACGGGACGCTGATCCACACGGACCTGCACTTTGCCAACGTCCTTCGAGGCGACCGTGAGGAGTGGCTCGCGATCGACCCGAAGCCGCTCTCCGGCGACCCGCACTACGAGCTCGCGCCGATGCTCTGGAACCGCTTCGACGAGTACGCAGGACGGATCCGGGACGGCGTCCGCGACCGGTTCTTCGCCCTCGTCGACGCCGCCGAGCTCGACGAGAACCGCGCCCGGGCGTGGGCGGTCCTGCGGCTGATCGTCAACGTCAAGCACGAGCTCGAGGACAATCCCGTGCCCGACAAGGACTGGATCACCGCGATGATCTCCGTCGCGAAGGCCGTCCAGGACTGACGGCGGAGGCAACAGGGTTGACCGAATCGGCTCCGCCGGTCGCCCCCAGCCCCTACGCTCGATCAGCCGGCGACGGCGCCGGCCGCGGGGGCGACGGAGGTCATGATGAGACGTTTCCCTTTCGCAGTGGTGAGTGCCGTGGCCCTGATCGGGGCGATGATGGCCCCCGCGTCACCTGGGGCGGCCGCAGAGGCGGACCCGCCCGAGCAGTGGCGCAGCCTGTGGGTCGACGGCTTCAACCGGGGCATCTACACCCCCGCGCAGGTCGACGAGCTGGTCCAGGTCGCCGAAGACATGCACGTCAACGCGCTGATCGTGCAGACCGCGCGGCGCTGGGACTGCTTCTGCAACGACGCGCTCTATCCGCGTACGGATGCGGCCATCGACCCCGCCCCCTACGACCCGCTGCAAGAGATCATCACCGAGGCGCACGCGGCCGGGATAGAGGTGCACGCCTGGGTCAACGTGAACACGATGTGGAACTCCGCGACCGCGCCGCGCTCGCCCGAGCACGCGTTCAACCAGCACGGCCCCACGGCGGCCGGGGACGAGCGGTGGCTGAACAAGAAGTACGACGGCACCGAGCGCGTGGGTGCGAACGCCTACGCCGACCCTGGGCACCCCGGCGTGGTCGACTACATCGTCGAGGGTGTGCAGTCGATCGTGCAGAACTACGACGTCGACGGGATCAACCTCGACTACGTCCGCTACCCCGACGGCTCCTCCACGACCACCCACAGCGACTGGGGCTACAACGACGTCGCGGTCGCTCGCTTCCAGGCGGCCACGGGACGTACGGACGTTCCCGTGCCTGCGGACGCACAGTGGAGCCAGTGGCGACGTGACCAGGTCACCGGACTGGTCCGCAAGATCTATCTCGGGCTCTGGTCGGTGGACCCGAGCGCACGACTCTCGATGGACGCGATCACCTACGGCAACGGTCCGCAGGCCGTCGGCGGCTGGACCAAGACGCGCACGTACGCCGAGGTCCTTCAGGACTGGAGGGGCTGGCTGTCCGAGGGGATCATGGACACCGCCGTGACCATGAACTACAAGCGTGACTGGATGCCGGCGCAGGCGACGATGTACGACGAGTGGTCGGAGTTCCTCGCCGACAACCAGGCCGGGCGACAGGCGGTCAACGGCCCGGCGCTCTACCTGAACTCCGTGGCCGACTCGGTGGCGCAGGCATGGCAGGCAGTCACGCCGAGCGCCGCGGGCAACCAGGGAGCCGGCTGGAGCGGGTACGCCTACGCCAACCCGACCCGCGAGGCCTTGGCGGACCCGTCGACGCGGCCTGCCGAGCGGGCTGCGCTGACGGAAGCGCTCGCCGGGCCCGGTGGGCCCTTCGAGACTCCTGCGGTGGTGCCGGACATGCCCTGGAAGTCGGCTCCGACCGACGGTCACGTGGCCGGCCTGGCCCGGCTCGCCGATGGCACGGTGCTCGACCAGACGGCCGTGACGCTGCGTCCCCTCGACCAATCGGGACCGTCACTGTCCGCCAAGGCCGACGGCTCGGGCTGGTTCGGCTTCGTGCACGTGCCGCCCGGGCTCTATCAGGTCCGCGTCGAGGCGCCCAAGGGTGCCGATCAGCGTCCCGTCGATGTCGTACGTGTCGGGCCTGGAAGGATCGCAACGGCCTCGTTCTCCTGACCGGACATCTGCACATAACCGTTCGACGGCATCCTGGCCGGGCGGCGAGACTACGCCCATGCCAGTCGTACGAAGCGTCAACATCGGTCAGTCCAAGCCTGCAGAATGGGCCGAGGTGGGTGCCACCTCGATCGAGAAGCTGGCGGTCGCGGAGTCGGTGACGGTCGGTCCTGAGGGGATCGTCACCGACACCCAGACCGACCGCCGACACCACGGCGGCGAGGAGCAGGCGGTCTACGCCTTCGCCCGCGAGGACCTCGATGCCTGGGGCTCGCGGATGGGGGTGACGCTCCGCGACGGCCAGTTCGCCGAGAACCTCACCACCGAGGGGATCGACGTCAACGCGGCTCTGGTGGGGGAGCGGTGGCGGATCGGGACGGTCCTGCTGGAGATCTGCAGCGTGCGTACGCCGTGCAACGACTTCAAGAACTGGATGGGCGTCTCCGGCTACGACAACGCCCAGTGGGTCAAGAAGTTCACTCAGGAGGCCCGGCCGGGGCCTTACCTGCGCGTCCTCGAGGAGGGGCAGCTGCAGGCCGGCGACGAGATCGTCGTCGTCCACCGCCCCGACCACGACATCAGCGTCTCGACCCTGTTCCGGGCACTCAACACGGACCGGTCTCTGCTGCCGAGCCTGATCGGCATCGACGGTCTCGGGGACAAGCCGCGGGCGGCGGCTGAGAGGTACGTCGCCACCAACACCCTCCAATAACTGTTTGACGGTTGGTCGTCGACCTCGCCATACTGACTCCCAAACGACTCTTTGGAGGTCTGGTGGACGAGGAGATCTCGCGGCTGCGGGCGGCCGGGCACCCGCTCCGGCTGCGCATGCTGTCGCTGCTGACCGGGGCGGAGCTGTCGGCCGCGGAGGTGGCGCGCGAGCTTGACGTGACCCACGCCAACGCCTCCTACCATCTCCGGCTGCTCGAGAGCGCCGGGCTGCTCGAGGTGGCGGGCGAGGAGAGGATCCGCGGTGGGATCGCGAAGCGCTACCGGCACCCCTGGACGTTCGAGCTCCATCTGAAGGGCTCCGAGGTCAGCCCGGCCGACGACGAGGTCTTCGTGCGCGCCATGGCCGAGGAGATGGTGCGGCGTCGCCGGGAGCGTACGAGCGGGCCGGCGCTGACAACCGACGCGGAGATGTGGGTCGATCCGGAGGTCTGGAAAAGGGTCCGTGACCTCGTCCGGGACGCATCTGACCTGCTCCACGACAACGCTCGCCCGCCGCGTACGGACGGCACGGTCCATGTCAGCCTCACGGCCGCCGCGTTCGTGATGGCCGACCCCGAGGGCGAGCAGGAATGAGCATCAAGGAGAGCCTCTTCGTCCTGAAGGACCGCGACTTCGGGTGGTTCTTCGCGTCGCGGTTCGTGAACATGGCCGGCACCTCGATGTCGCACATCGCGCTGGCCTTCGCGGTGCTGGAGGTCACCGACTCGGCGTCGGCGCTGGGCGCCGTCGTGGCGGCGCACACCATCCCGATGGTCGTCTTCCTGCTGGTCGGAGGCGTGATCGCCGACCGGTTCCCGCGCAGGCTGGTGCTGCAGATCTCGAACCTGTCCTCGGCGCTCACCCAGGCTGTGTCCGCCGGACTGATCATCACCGGCAACGCCGAGATCTGGATGCTGATCGTCCTCCAAGCGGTCAACGGCACCATGTCGGCGATGGCATACCCGGCGATGCAGGGGATGGTGCCGCAGCTGGTCGCCAGGAAAGACCTGCAGCCGGCCAACCTGCTGCTGTCGATGTCGCGAGGCGCGCTGACCATCCTGGGGCCGTCGGCCGCGGCCGTCCTGGTCGTCGGGGTCGGTGCCGGCTGGGCGCTGGCGATCGACGCGCTGACCTGGCTCCTCGCCGCGATCTTCCTGCTGCCGGTGCGGATCCCGCGCCGCGACAAGACCGGGCCGAAGACGTCGGCCCTCACGGACCTGGTCGAGGGATGGACGTACGTCCGTTCCACCACCTGGCTCTGGGTCGTCGTGCTCGCCTTCATGGTGATCAACACGATCTGGTCCGGCGGGATGCAGGTGCTGGGGCCGGCGTACGCCAAGTCCTCCTCTCTGGGTGTCCAGGGCTGGGGGCTGGGCAGCTCTGCCCAGGCGATCGGGCTCCTGGTCATGACGTTCGTGCTGATGCGGCTGACCCTTCGGTATCCGCTGCGTGCCGGGATGTTCGGCGTCACGCTGATGGGGCTTCCGTTCATCGCGCTCGGGCTGTGGCCGGAGACGGTGCCGTTCATCATCGTGATGGCCGTCGCCGGGGCCGGGATCGAGATCTTCAGCCTCGGCTGGAACCTGGCGATGATGGAGAACGTGCCCGAGGAGATGCAGTCGCGGGCGTGGTCGTACGACATGCTCGGGTCCTACATCGCGATGCCGATCGGACAGCTGATGTACGGGCCGCTGGGGGCGCTTTTCGGGGCGCAACCGGTCTTCCTGGCGAGCGGCGTCCTCTGCATCTTGATCTGTCTTGCCACGGTTGCGGTGCCTTCCGTGGCTAGGCTGCAACGCGTCGAGCAACCTGCTACCGAAGGAACGCCCGCATGAGTGAGCGCCAGCGAACGACCATCGGCCTCAGGCCGCCACGTCCGTATTCTTGCCTCTGTTCGACGGAGGTGGCGGCATGAGTCTCAACACCACCGTCGTCGACGAGCTCTTCTCCCAGCGCTTCGAGGAGAACCTGACTCCGGGGCTGGCCTATGGGGTCGTACGCGGCTCCGAGCTGCTCCACTCCGGCGCGTACGGAGCGACGACCGAGGGCGGTCCGGCGCCGACCGCGGAGAGCGTCTTCCGGATCGCGTCGATGTCGAAGTCGTTCACGGCGGCCGCGGTGCTGCTGCTGCGCGACCGTGGGCTGGTCGACCTGGACGAGGCGATCGCGCAGTATGTGCCCGAGCTCGTCGACCAGGCGCCCTACTCCGCCGACTCGCCGGCTGTGACGCTGCGGCTGCTGCTCTCGATGTCGGCCGGCCTGCCGACCGACGACCCGTGGGGAGACCGCCAGGAGTCGTTGTCCTACGACGCCTTCGGGACGTTCCTCGACGGGGGCTTCTCGACCGGGCGGGAGCCGGGGGTCAGGTTCGAGTACTCCAACCTGGGCTACGCGCTGCTCGGGCGCGCGATCGAGAACGTCGTCGGTGGTTCGTCTCCGGAAGGAGCCAACCGGGACTTCGTCGAGCACGAGCTGCTGGCGCCGCTGGGGATGACCTCCTCGGCCTACTCGCCCGATGCGGTGCCGAACCGGGTCCCCGGTCACGTACTGCCGCTGCATCCGGCCTGGGCGGGCGACCGGCTCGAGGGGCCGCGGACCTGGGCCGCGATCCCGCCGGTGCCGTCCGGGTCGTTCGCGGCGATGGGTGGTCTGCACTCCTCGGTCGCCGACCTGGCGCGCTGGGTCGGCGGGTTCCTGGGCGCCTTCTCCTCAGCTGCCGACGGGCATCCGCTGTCGAAGGCGTCCCGGCGGGAGATGCAGCAGCTGCACCGGTTCGGCGCGGTGTCGGCCTCGCTGGGGTTCGCCGGTTTCTCCGGCGCCGAGGCGGGTGTCGGCGCGGTCGCCACGGGCTACGGCTACGGCCTGATGGTCGACCACGACAGCCGGCTCGGGCAGTTCGTCCACCACTCCGGCGGCTACCCCGGCTACGGCTCGCGGATGGTCTGGCACCCGGCGACGGGGCTGGGTGTGATCACGCTGTCGAACAGCACGTATGCGGGGGCCGGGGCGACCGCGATGGCCGCGCTGCGCTCGCTGGTCTCGGACGAGCTCGCCGGTGGTGGTCCGCACCGGTTCTCGACGGTGGTCAAGGGCCTGCGGCCGCGGCTCGACTCGGCGCTGGAGAGCGCGGTCGAGCGGCTGCGTACCTTCGATCCGGCCGGCGCCGAGGCCTTCGCGCTGCCGTCGCTGTTCGCCGACAACGTCGAGCTGGATGCGCCCGATGCCGCCCGGCGCGTCCAGATCACCCAGGCGCGGGCGAAGGTCGGGCTGCCGCTGGGCGGCGCGCCCTACGGCTACTTCTCCCGTGCCATGGGTGTCGCCCTGGCCGTCGTGCCGGCCGAGAAGGGCCGCTACGACATCGAGGTCATGCTCTCGCCGGAGGCCGAGCCGCGCATCCAGACCCTGCGTGTCAACGCCGTCCCCGACGCCGAGGAAGGGGTCCTCGCCGCCGCGCGTGCCGCCCTCGAGGAGGACTCCGCGATCCTTGCCGCGATGCGGGCCTTCGGCGAGCCCGAGCTGATCACGACGCCCTTGTCCGGTGCTGGTTCGTCGAAGGCCGACTTCCTCGTCGTCGCCGGTGCGACGTACTGGAAGATCGCGGTGGCCGAGACCGCCACCGTCACCGCCTTCCCCACCGCCGACCACCCCCGCCTCGCCTACCTCGCCTCCGCGCTCCGCGGCTGACCCCCCGCGCCGAGGCGGACGTCGCCGGGACCGCACGGTCGATCCGCGACACCGGCGCCGAGGTGAGCACGGCCGGGGAGTGGGTCGACGGG
>NZ_JBEXSD010000105.1:0-8556 GCF_040613495.1 Nocardioides sp. NPDC006273
GACACACCTACGTCAGTCCACCACCCGACACCTGGACACCGGACCCACCACCACTGTCCCGGGCAGAGTTCGTGCTGCGCGACGTACTTCTCGACTACGACCTCGCCGCTTGACTCGCGGCGCGTGAAGTACGGCGAAGCAGGGGTCGAGGGCTGGCCGCAAAGGATGCCGCCAGGAGCAGGAGCGTCACGGCGCCCGCTACGACTCCGACGGCGAAGTCGGGCAGCCAGGTGATCGCGAAGTCTAGCGAGCCGCCCAGCAGTTTCGGCAGCAGAGCCAGGGCTGCGGCGGCCGACCCGGCCACCGCGGCACACACCCACCGGAGCCGAGATGAGGTCGGGACCCGGCGCGCGACCATGACGAGACCCAACCCGATCGATGCCAGCGCAGCCAGCACCCAGGGCGCGGCCGTCAGCAGCGGGTCCCCGCCCTTGACCGTGGCCGACCCACCGTGCGCGATCTCGTCGATGTCCGCGGCCGCTGCAGCAAGGCTCGGCGCGCGCTTCTCCGCATAGGAGTTGGCCAGGACGACGACGGCCCGGCCCTCGTCAGGGATCAGCGAGACGTGAGCGAAGTAGCCGGGATTGGCACCGGTGTGGTGGACGCGGCGGGGTTCGCCGTCGTCGATGCTCCAGCCATAGCCGTATCCGCGTTCGGTCCCCGTGACCTCCTGGACGCTCCAAGCGTCGTGCTCCAGACTGCGCGGCACCACGTGTCCAGCCAGAAGGGCCCGGGCGTAGGTCGACAGGTCATCGAGCGTCGAGGTGACGTATCCGTAGGGCGCGCCGGACTCGTCGAAACCCGGATCGTAGGCGCGCGTCCAGGCCCACCAATGGCGATGCCCGGGTGCGAGCGCCTCGGCGCCGTCCGCGCCAGCGGCGGTGTCCACCATCCCGAGCGGCTCGAACAGGGACTCCTTCGCGACAGCGGCGTACGAACGCCCGGTCACCTCCTCGATCAGCGCCCCGAGGACGAGGTAGTCGGCGCTGTTGTAGGCGTACTGCCCCGGCGTGCCATGGTGCTCGAGGTCGCCGGCCGCCCGGCGCAGGGCACCGGGTTCATTGTCGAAGCGCTCCGAGACCGCGAGCCCGTCGGCGGCGGTGTAACCGGCCGTGTGGGTGAGCAGCTGACGTACGGTCATCGTGGGCGCGTCCAGCCATTCCAGAGACCGGTTCACCGGATCGTCGAGCCGGATCCGACCGTCCTCGACCAGGCCGAGGACCAGCACGCTGGTGAACGTCTTCGCGACCGATCCCACCAGGAATGGGGTCGTCCGGGAGACCGGAGCGCCGTCGCCGTCCTCGCCCGAGGCGTACGTCCGCACCTCGTCCCCCTCGATGACCGCGACCGCCGCGCCGGGCACGCCGTTGGCTTCACGCCAGCTCTCGACGTATGCCTGCACGGTGTCGTCCGCATCCGTCGGCGCCTCCGCCGTGGCCGGAACGGCCATCGCAACGATCGCGAACGCCGAAGCGGCGAACGCCCCTGCCAGAAGTCGAGAAACATCCATGCCCTCGAGCATAACCATATGTTCATATTGTTATCATCTGCCTATGCCCAGGACCGCAGACCACGACAGCCGACGAGCCCAGATCACCACAGGCGTACGCGAGCTCGCGCTCACCTCCGGGCTCGGCTCCGTGACGATCGCCGGAACCGCCAAGACCGCGGGCATCTCCGTGGGCCTGGTGCAGCACTACTACGACTCCAAGGAGTCCCTGCTCGCCGACACCCTGAGTCGCCTGCTGAGCGACATCGAGAGCCGAGTCGCGCGGGCGATCACCCTCGCGGAACGTGACCACGCCCGCATCGAGCACATGCTGGGAGCAGGGCTGCTGGAGCTGCTCCCGCTGACCCCCACCCACAGGGACGAGACCTACCTCCGGCACGCCTTTGCAGGACTCGCGCTCGACAACCCGAGCCTGGCCGAGCACCAACAGGCCTTCGACCGGCGTCTTCGCGACCGCATCGCGCAGGCGGTGAGAAATGGCGTGGAGTGCGGCGAGGTCACCGCCGAGACCGACCCTCTTCTCAAGAGCGAGGCGGCCTTCGCCCTGACCCAGGGTCTCGCCGTTCGCCTGCTCATCGATCCGGACGAGCACGTCCGCACCCACGCGAGGGCCGCGATCACTGCCCAGGCGGCAGGAGTGTTCGCCGGCCCCTGCGCCAGAGAGTCTCAGTCGCCGAGGAACTGACGAAGGGCCGCCAGGAAGGTCTCCGGCTTCTCGGAGTGGACCCAGTGGCCGGCGCCCTTGATCGTCACCTTGCGGTAGCGCGGGAACCATTCCTTCATCGCCGGGGCGTACTCGTCGGTGACGTAGTTCGACCGTTCCCCGGCCAGCCAGAGCACCGAGCCGTCGTACGGCCCATACGCCTTCAGCTCGTCGGTCGGCCAGTCGCCGATCTGGTCGAGATCGCGGCCGAGGACGGGCAGGTTCATCGCCCAGCGCCAGCTGTCCCCGTCACGGCGCAGGTTCTGCAGCAGGAAGCCGCGGATCGTCTGGTCGGGCACCGCCTCCTGCAGGCCGACATCGGCCTCCTCGCGCCGGGAGACGCTGTCCAGGTCGAGACTCTGCATCGCGTCGACGTAGGTCTTGAAGCCACCGACGCGCTCGTAGACGACCGGGGACATGTCTGCCACGACCAGCTTCGCGACCAGCTCGGGGCGGGTGATCGCGAGCAGCATCGCCACCTTGCCGCCCATCGAGTGGCCGACCACGGTGACGGGGTCCTCGGCCGAGAGCAGCTCGGCGACGGACGCGGTCACCTCGAGGTAGTCGAAGGTGTCCGGCTGCGGCGACCGGCCGTGGTGGGGCAGGTCCACGAGCGTGACTCGGTGCTTGTCGGCCAGCTGCTTGCCCAGGGTGTTCCAGTTGCGTCCCTGGCCGAAGAGTCCGTGCAGGAAGACGACGCGGCTACCGGTCTCGCCGAGCTCGATCGTATGAAGTGATGACACCGGGGAAGCGTACGCCGCTAGAAATCGAAGCCGTCGAACATGTCACCGATGCTGTCGCCGATCCCGCCGAACATGTCGCCCATTCCTTCGCCGATCCCGCCGATCGCGTCGCCCATGCCCTCGCCGATCTCCCCGAAGGCGTCGAAGCCGCCAAACGCGCTGAACATCAGCCCGGCGAACATCCAGTCCATCGGCGAGAAGGCGCCGAAGTAGCCGGCGGCGTAGGGCCGGTAGGCCGGCCCGCCCTGCCAGTAGGGCACGCGCTGGTTGCCGACCATCACCTTGCGGGTGTCCGGCTCGGCGCCGGCCTTGACCCGCTCGGCGTCGAGCGCGCAGGCAGGTACGTCACGGGCGGTGCCGCCCGGCGGCGCCCACTCCACGTCCTCGACCGAGAGGCCGTGGCGAGGGTCGAAGAAGCACGGCGGGCGACGCTTCGGCAGCTGCTCGCCGGCGACCCGCGCCTTGACGCACGCAACCGCGTAGCGGCCGTCCTCGACGATCGTGGTGATCTGCTTGACGTCTTCGGGAACGGTCATCCTGTCAACGCTGCGCTTGGCCGTCTCGTACTCGTCCAGGGCACGCTGGTAGTCGGCGTTGGCGCCCTCGTCGAGCTCCTTGCCGGCCATGTCGAGGTCGAGCTTCTGCAGCTCCTCGCCGAAGGCGGTGACGTCCTCGAAGGCGAGCTGCTGGACCGGCGCCAGTTCCGCGCGCTGCTTTTCCAGCGCCCGCGCCTGCGTGCGCTTGTTGGTCACTACCACGGTCCCGATCACCGCGACGACGACGAGAAGTGCGATCAGTAGTCCCACGTCAATCAGCGTAGCGCCACGGTGGTCGGGGCCGTCCCTACCGCATCAGGAGTAGTCGCGGAACCCCTTGCCGGTCTTGCGGCCGAGGTAGCCCGCGGTGACCAGGTGCTCCAGCAGCGGGGCGGGGGCGAAGCCGGGCTCACGGAACTCCAGGTAGAGCTCTCGCTCGATGGCGAGGGAGACGTCGTTGCCGACCACGTCGAGCAGCTCGAAGGGGCCCATCGGCAGCGCACAGCCGAGCTTCATCGCGGTGTCGATGTCATCGGCGGTCGCGTAGTGGGCCTCGAGCATCTTGACCGCATCGTTGAGGTAGGGGAAGAGCAGCGCGTTGACGATGAAGCCGGCGCGGTCCCCGCACGAGACCGGCGACTTGCCGACGTTCGCGCACAGCGCCCGGACGGTCTCGGCGACCTCTTCGAAGGTGGTGACGGTGGAGACGACCTCGACCAGCTTCATGACCGGCGCCGGGTTGAAGAAGTGCATCCCGACGACGTCCGCCGGCCGCTTGGTCACCTTCGCCAGCTCGATGACCGGCAGGCTCGAGGTCGTCGTCGCCAGGATCGCACCCTGCTTGCAGATGTCGTCGAGGTTCTCGAAGAGCGTGGTCTTGATGGCCAGGTCCTCGGCGATGGCCTCCACGACGATGTCGACGTCGGCCAGATCGTCCAGCGAGGTCGTGCCGGTAAGCCGACCGAGGATCTCCGGCTTCGCCGACTCCTCCAGCTTGCCTCGCCCGATCGCCTTGTCGAGGCTCTTGGTGATCCGCGCGGCGACAGCCTCGACCTTGTCCTGGCTGCGCCCGACGTACGTCACGTCGTAGCCGCCCTTCGCGAAGACCTCGACGATCCCCGATGCCATCGTGCCGGTGCCGACGACGCCGACCTTCGCGATCGAACGGCGCAGCTCATGGGTGGCGTCGGCGTTCGGGGTGAGGGCGTCCGGGACCACGATCGGCGAGTCGGCGCCCTCGTAGGTGTAGAAGCCGCGACCCGACTTCCGCCCGAGCATCCCGGCCGTGACCATCTGCTTCAGGATCGGCGCAGGCGCGTGCAGCCGGTCGCGACCCTGGCGGTACATCGTGTCGAGGATCTCGTAGGAGGTGTCGAGCCCGATCAGGTCCAGCAGCGCCAGCGGCCCCATCGGGTAGCCGCAGCCCAGCCGCATCGCGGTGTCGATGTCCTCGCGGGTGGCGTAGTGGCCCTCGAACATCGAGACGGCGTGGTTCAGGTAGCCGAAGAGCAGCGCGTTGGCGATGAACCCGGCCCGGTCGCCGCAGACCACCGGTGACTTGCCGAGCTTGCCGACGACCTCGCGGGCGTCCTCGAGCACGTCGGGCTCGGTGACCACCGTGCGTACGATCTCGACGAACTTCTGCACCGGGGCGGGGTTGAAGAAGTGCACCCCGACGACGCGCCCGGGGTGCTTGGACGCGGCCGAGATCTCGGTCACCGACAGCGACGAGGTGTTCGTCGCCAGGATCGTCTCCGGAGCGACGATGTCATCGAGGGTGGCCAGGATCGACTTCTTCAGCTCCAGCGACTCCACGACCGCCTCGACCACCATGTCGACGTCCTTGAGCGCCGTCGCGTCGGTGGCGAAGGAGATTCGCCCGAGCAGCGCCTCCTGCTCCTCCTGGCTGAGCTTGCCGCGCTTGACCGCGCGGCCGGTCGAGTGGGCCAGGTGCTCCTTGCCGCGCTCGAGACCCTCCTCGTCCCGCTCCACCCCGACGACGGTGAACCCGTTGCGGGCGAACACCTCCGCGATCCCGGCACCCATGGTGCCCAGGCCGACGATTCCGACTGTCTCGATCGTGCGCTCACTCATGGCCCGCATCCTGCCATGGGCGTGATCGGGGCACGCCGGATGCCGCTAGATTCTGCCCTGTGACCGACGAGACCCAGACCAGCGAGCGCATCGACGCCGAGCGGATCATCCCCGCCTCCCCCACCGCCATCTTCGCCGTTCTCACCGACCCCGACGGCCACGTCGCCATCGATGCCGCCGGCATGCTCCAGTCCGCGGAAGGGTCGCCAGTGACCGCGGTCGGCGATCGGTTCGTCGTCCATATGGACCGCGAGGCCCTCGGCGACTACCCGCTGGGCAAGTACGACGTCACCGTGATCATCACCGGCTTCGAGCCCGACCGATCGATCGAATGGACCATCGAAGGCACCATCAAGCCGCCGATCGGCCACCGCTTCGGCTACGAGCTCGAGCAGCTCGACTCCGGGGACACCCGCGTCACCTCGTACTGCGACTGGTCCATCGCCCTCCCCGAGTGGAAGCCGATCTTCCCGGTCGTCGACCAGAAGTCGATCCGGGCAACCCTGGGCATCCTGGAACGTGCCGTACGCCGCGGCTACGCCAGGCCCTGATCGCCGAAGCGTCACTCCCGCAGGCCGAGGCGTCACCGAAGTGCCGGCTCGATTCGCGTAGGTGACGCCTCGGCCGACGTACGTGACTTCTCGGCCGGGCCGGGATCAGTAGGTGTGGAAGCCCTCGCCGGTCTTGCGGCCGAGCTTGCCTTCCGCGACCTTCTCGACCAGGAGGGCGGCGGGCTCGAAGCCGGGCTCGCCGAACTCGTTGCGGAGCTCGGTCTGGATGGCCAGCGACACGTCGTTGCCGACGACGTCGAGGAGCTCGAAGGGGCCCATCGGGAAGGCTGCGGTCTCCTTGATCGCGGTGTCGATCTCCGCCATCGCGACGCCCGACTCGTGCAGCTTGACGGCATCGTTGAGGTAGGGGAACAGCAGCGCGTTGACGATGAAGCCGGACCGGTCGCCGCAGGAGACCGGGACCTTCTTGACGGCCGTGGACAGGGCGCGCACGGTCTCGTCGACCTCGGGGGACGTGAGCTCGGTGGTGACCACCTCGACGAGCTTCATGACCGGCGCCGGGTTGAAGAAGTGCATCCCGATGACGTCACCGGGGCGCTCGGTGACCTTGGCGAGCTCGGTGATCGGCATCGAGCTGGTCGTCGTGGCCAGGATGGCGCCCGCCTTGGCGATCCGGTCGAGATCCTTGAAGAGCTCCGTCTTGACATCGAGGTCCTCGGCGATGCCCTCGACGATCAGGTCGGCCTCACCGAGGTCATCTCGCGAGGTGCTTCCGGTGAGGCGACCGAGCACCGCGGCCTTGGTCTCCTCGTCCGATCGGCCCTTCGCGATGGCTTTGTCGAGCGCCTTGGTGATGCCGGCGACGACCCCGTCGAGCTTCTCCTGGGAGCGGCCGACGAAGACGACGTCGTACCCGGCCTGGGCGAAGACCTGGATGATGCCCGAAGCCATCGTCCCGGTGCCGACGACGCCGACCTTCTCGATCATTCGGCGCAGCTCCGGGGCGGGCACGTGGTCCCCGGCCACCGCGGCGAACGTCCCGGCCTCGCCGGCGATCTTGGTGAGCAGGTCGGCGGGCTCGTGCAGGTTGTCGCCGGTCTCCTCGAAGCGGGCGAGCAGCGCGTCACGTACGGCGGACGCGCCGATCTCGTCGACCGTGGCCAGCGGCCCCTGGGGGTAGCCGCAGCCGAAGCACATGGCGTTGTCGATGTCCGTGGCGGTGGCGTAACCCGACTCGAGCATGCGGATGGCGTGGTTGAGGTAGGGCAGCACGAGCACGTCGTGGATGGAACCCTGGGTCGAATCCGTCATGCGAAGGAAGACTGCCAAATTTATTACCCATGAGTAACCCCCGGTGGCGTGACGCTGCTCACACGAGGTGATGCGATACGTTCTCCCGGTGAGACTCGTCGTTGCCACCTGCCAGGTCGACTACGCGGGGCGGCTCACCGCCCACCTCCCGATGGCCACCAGGGTGTTGATGCTCAAGGCCGACGGATCGGTGCTGGTCCACTCCGACGGGGGCTCCTACAAGCCCCTCAACTGGATGTCGCCGCCCTGCACCCTCTCGGAGGGCAAGGCCGACGACGGCCGCCTCGAATGGACGGTCACGTCCAAGACAGACGACACCCTGCGCATCCTGATCGATGAGATCCACCACGAGACGTCCCACGACCTCGGCATCGACCCCGGCCTGCAGAAGGACGGCGTCGAGAAGCACCTCCAAGAGCTCCTCGCAGATCACCCCTCGACCCTGGGCGAGGGTCTGATCCTCGTCCGCCGCGAGTACCCCACCCCGATCGGGCCGGTCGACCTGATGTGCCGCGACGCCGACGGGAAGTCCGTCGCCGTGGAGATCAAGCGGCGTGGTGAGATCGACGGTGTCGAGCAGCTGACCCGCTACCTCGAGCTGCTCAACCGCGACCCGCTGCTGGCCCCGGTGCGAGGCATCTTCGCAGCCCAGGCGATCAAGCCGCAGGCGCGCGTTCTCGCCGAGGACCGCGGCATCACCTGCGCGGTCGTCGACTACGACGCGCTCCGCGGCCTCGACGACCCGACCGAGAGACTCTTCTGATCAACAGTTGGTGCACGTCCAGGCAAGTTCACGTCGATGACACACGATTCCTTACGTTTCGCGCGAAATAGCGTGACAGGATTCACACCATGTCCATCAATTACTCGGGGCATGGCGTTGGGGGCCGCCTGTCCGTGAGCGACGTCGAGGCGATCATGATCGATCTCCTGACCATGCAGCAGATGCACACGGCAGAGTTCCATGCGATCAAGGCTCGGGCGGAGCGCACCGATGCCTCGCTGGACAACATCAACACACGCCTGGACAGCATGGAGCGTCGCCTCGACGACCTGCTGATCTCGATGAGCCAGCTGCTCAACTGGGCCAACCCGCGCTGACCCCGTCGAGTCGGCTCGTCATGACCACATCATCAGCACCCGCTCG
>NZ_JBEXSD010000106.1:0-8444 GCF_040613495.1 Nocardioides sp. NPDC006273
AACGCCACGATCATCCCCTGGGTCCTCGGCGGAGACAGTGAAGTTCTCGATGCTGGTCGGGCCAGCAGGGTCTTCGTGCCGATCCAGCGCAAAGCACTCCGGTTGCAGCAGAAGTGCTGCCAAGCCGAGGGCTGTGACATGCCACCGGAATGGTGCGACGCCCATCATCTAGATCCATGGGCCGCCGGCGGAAGAACGGACCTGAAGGACGGGGTCCTGCTCTGTCCGCACCATCACCGCCTGGCGCACAACCCCGCCTACGTCCATAAGCGGCTACCCGACGGCATGGTCCGGTTCACCCGCCGCCCTTAAACCGGCAGTGCGAGACCGACCCCGCCAAGCTCCCCGGCCCGACGGGCACCTTCGCCTGCCCTCGGCCAGGTCAGGCTCTGCTTGGGTCCTCGATGTGGGCCTGGGTGGCATCGTGTCGACGGTTCAGACCTCGTCGATGCCACCCACACGAGCATGGGCGGGCTCGCGCCGCCCGTCCGGCCTGACGTTTCCATCTGGCGGGCTTTCCCTGCGCGTGCAGAACAGTGCGGAGGAGTGGGGCAGCCCCCGCCCCGCGGGTCGTCGCCGGACCAGACGGCCTTGTGATCGATTCACAAGGTGTCGTCCACTGGCGTAGGCATCGGTAACTCCGGGTCGTCTCTCGCTCAGCAGCACACCGGCCACCAGCCGCGAAGATCCCTCAGCTGACCGTCCCGCCGGTGACAACCTCGCTGTTCTCGACGAGCCAGCTCTCCATCTCGTCCGCACGCACCGCTTCCCAGAGCTGCCGCCCCTTGCGCTTGTCGAGGTGGACGACGCTCTGTGCGCCCTCTCGGCCCAGCCCCGCGACGGGGGCGGTGAAGAACGTCAGGTCCGAAGAGGGCATCCGGGCCAGGTCGAGGGCCAGGCCGCGGAGATCACCGCCCGAGAAGCCGGAGTCGACGGTGAGGTGGCGGGTGATGATGTCGAGGAGGTCGTAGGCCTTCTTGGGGTTCTTCGGGTCGACGCTCTGCCGCAGGCCGCGGAGGATGGAGCGGAGCACGTACTGCTGGCGCTTGACCCGGTCCAGGTCTCCTCCGGGGAGGCCGTAGCGCTGGCGGACGTAGAGCAGAGCCTCTTCGCCGCTGAGCAGGTGGGTGCCCTTGGTCCAGGTGTGGTCGCGCGCCGAGTCGTGGACGGTCTCGGGGACGTAGACCTCGACGCCGCCCAGCAGGTCGCCGATCTCCTCGAAGCCGGCCCAGTCGACCCAGGCGACATGGTCGATGCGTACGCCGGTGAGCTCCTCGACAGTCTGCACGCTGAGTCGTGGCCCGCCCTGGGAGAAGGCGGCGTTGACCTTGGCCTTGCCGTGGCCGGGGATCCGCACCCAGGAGTCCCGGGGGATCGAGACGACGGAGGCCGAGCGACGGTCCGCGCTGAGATGGAGCAGCATCATCGTGTCCGCCCGCTGCTCACCGGGTGTCCACGACGCTGTCGCCCCGCTGCCGGTGGTCGCCTTGCCGCCGGTGCGCCCGTCGGTGCCCAGCAACAGGATGTTCAACGCCCCCGCGGCCGCGTCGCTCGCCGGCTCCGGACGCTCCTCGAGACCGGCGAAGACGTCGACGGTCTGCACCTGACGATCGAGGCGGTGGGCAAGATACCAACCGGACCCGGCCACGGCGACGACGAGCACGACGAACGCGATCCCGACGCCGAGCCAGATGCGCGACTTCTTCATGGCCGTCCTCAGAGGGTGGGGGATCAAGGGCGACAAGAGGCTAGTGGGCGCTACTCGCGGTCGTCGAGGTGGTCCTCCCAGGACCGCCGCAGGATCGTCGGTACGTCGCCGGCCAGGGAGGCGCGCAGTGCATCGAGTTGACCGGCATCGAGAGCGATGCGCGGAAAGGCGCGCCCGACCTCGATGGCGAAGGCCTGACCGCGCGTGGCGAGGGCCGGGGCCGCGGCGAGATAGGCGGCGACGTAGGGACGAAGCAGGTGGGCCTGCTCGGCGATCCACAGGCCCGATGCCAGCGCACCGAAACGACGGTTGTCGACGCCGGGAGCGATCATCGCCTCCCAGGCCGCATCCTTCGCGATCGTCGATGGGCGTGCGGCGAGGGCACGGGCCGCTCCGAGGTCTCCCTCGACGGTGCCGTCGCGGTCTCGCTCGGCGGCGATGAGACGCGCGTCGGCCTCACCGAGGGAGGCGAGGCGTACGACCAGCTCCCAGCGTGTCGTCGGCAGCAGCGGGACGCCGGCCGCGACCCGATCGGTGTCCAGCCAGCCGCGCAGAAGCCCGGCGTCGGCGCTGGTCGAGGCCAGAGTCGCGGCCCAGGCCAGGGCGCGCTGCTCGTCTTCCCCGGAGGCCGCCAGACCCGCGGCGGCCGCGGTGGCGACCCGGGCCACCGCCCCGGCGGCCTGCGAGGCCGGCACCCGGTGCGGGATCACCACGGACCGAGCCGCCGATAGCACACCCTCGATGATCTCCGCGCGGGTCTCTGCGGACAGGTGTGCCTCGACCAGGTCGAGGTAGTCACCGGCAGAGAGATCTCGCGAGCGCACCCGGAGGGCGGTGGAGGACCAGAGCACGGCACGTACGAGCGGGTCCTCGATCCGGGACAGCCCGCCGGAGAGCGTCTCCCACGACGCGGGGTCGAACCGCAGCGCGGCGAAGGTCTCGCCACCGGCGTTGGGCACGACCGCGAGACCGGCGAACTCCGGCAGCGACAGCGGCTCGGCCCCCAGCTCCACCCGCCTGCGCCCGACGAGCCGGAGCGCGGTGTCGTAGGCGGCGACGGTGAAGGCGTGCGGCCGGCTCCCGTCGCGCACCAGCACAGGCACGTCACCCTCGCGTCGCGCTACCACGGTGTCGAAGCCGGGTCGCCGGAGCCAGGCCTCGACCCAGCCGCGTACGTCCTTCGTCGAGCTCGCCTCGAGCGACTCGACGAAGTCGGCCAAGGTCGCGTTCGCGAAGCGGAAGCGGGTCAGGTGACGGTTGACCCCCGCCATGAACTCCTCGTCGCCGAGCCAGAAGGCGAGCTGCACCAGGCAGGCGCCACCCTTGGCGTAGGAGATGCCGTCGAAGATGGTGGCGGCGGTGTCCACGTCAGGGACATCGGCGGCGAGCGGAGCGACCGGATGGGTCGAGCGCCGCGCGTCGGAGCGGTAGCCCCACGGCTTGCTGCCGATCTCCACCTCGACCAGCAGGTCGGAGAAGCCGGCCCCCGCCTCCGCGACCCGGTAGCCCATGTAGTCGGCGAACGACTCCTGCAGCCAGGTGTCCTCCCACCAGGTCATGGTCATCGAGTCGCCGAACCACATGTGCGACATCTCGTGGGCGATGATCACCGCGCGGATCGCGCGCTGGGTGTCGGTGATCGCGCCGCGCGGCAGCAGCTCGTCGCGGTAGGTCACGCAGCCCGGCATCTCCTGGGCGCCCCAGTTGAGCCCGGGCACGAAGACCTGGTCGTAGGAGTCGAAGGGGAAGGGCTCGTCGATGAGGTCGGCGTAGTGGGCGAAGCACGCCTCAGACGTACGCCGCAGCTCGGCCGCGTCGCGGTCCAGCTCGGCCGACAGCGACCGCCGGGCGTGCCAGCCGAAGTCGAGGTTCGTCCCGGAGTCGAGCTCAGCGGTCCACCGCACCGAGTGCCACGGCCCGACCGCGACCACCAGCAGCGCCGGCGGGATCGGGGGAGTGGTCGCGAAGACCCAGTGGCCGGCGTCGTGCGAGACGACGGCTCCGTTGGCGAGGACGGTGTCGGCCGGATCGGCGCTCACCGAGACGTCGAACGTCGCCTTCAGATCGTTCTGGTCGAAGCAGGCGAAGACCTTGGCAGCGTTGTCCATGCCCAGGTAGGCGGACACGTAGCGGGACCCGTCGGCAGGGTCGGTGAACGTGTGCATCCCGTCGCCGTCGGTCGTGTAGGGCAGCGTCGCGGTCACCTCGACCTCGTTGACCGCCTCGGTCGACAGCCCGGTCAGAGGCAGCCGCCCACCGTCGTACGCAGCCTCGACCGCCGCCCCGTTGACGAGCAACGACACCGTGAGTGCGCCCTTCAGCTCCAGGAACGTCTCGGCTGCCGCGGAGCTGAACCGGACCCTGGTGAGACTTCGGAATGTCTCTGCGCCGGTGAGGTCGAGATCGAGGGAGTAGGAGACCGAGCTGAGCATGCCGGCCCGGGCGCGGGCCTCGTCGAGAGTGAGGGACACGACCGCCAACGTACGTCCTCGCAGGTCAGCACGCGCGCGCATTTCGCTGTGAGCGTGATCCGGGGATAGGCTGTGGCAGTTGCCTCGGCGAGGGAGCGCCTCGCGCTCCGTGATCGACAAGGCGGACGTCTCCTCATGAGACGCCGTGCCTTCGTCGCACGGCCTTCGTTGGACCTGCCGGGCGCCATGACGCCAGCACCACTCATCGAGGAGTTCACCGCATGTCCAGCGAGAAGATCGTCGCCGAGAAGCGCACCGAGTTCGGCAAGGGTGCCGCTCGCCGCATCCGCCGTGAGAACAAGATTCCGGCGGTCGTCTACGGCCACGGCGCCGACCCGATCCACCTGAGCCTGCCGGGCCACGCCACCATGATGGCGCTCAAGAACCACGGTGCGAACGCGCTGCTGGAGCTCGACATCGAGGGCAAGACCCAGCTCGCCATGACCAAGCAGGTCCAGGTCGACGACGTCCGCCGTGTCATCGAGCACGTCGACTTCGTCGCCGTCCGCGCCGGCGAGAAGGTCACCGTCGACATCACCGTCCACGTCGTGGGCGACGCGATCTCCGGGACCATGGTCGTCACCGACGCCAACACCCTGACCGTCGAGACCGAGGCCACCCACGTTCCGGAGAGCATCGAGATCAGCGTCGAGGGCCTCGAGGCCGGCACGCAGATCCTCGCCGGCGCCGTCGAGCTGCCGAAGGGCACCACCCTCGTCACCGACCCGGAGGCCCTGGTCGTCAACATCACCGAGGCCAAGGTCAACGAGGAGCCCGCCGACGGCGAGGCCGCTGAGGGCGAGGCCGCTGAGGCCGAGGCCGCCGACTCCGAGTGACCTCGGACTCGGTGACCGACGGCGTCTGGCTGGTCGTCGGCTTGGGCAACCCTGGGCCGACGTACGCCGGGCACCGTCACAACATCGGCTACCTCGTCACCGACGAGCTGGCCAACCGGCTGGGCAGCAAGTGGCGTGCCCACAAGTCCGGTCGTGCTGACGTCGTGGAAGGGCGGCTCCCGGGTGCCAGAAATGGACACAGCCCGGGGCTGCCCGGCCCACGCGTCGTGCTCGCCCGTTCCCGGACCTACATGAACGAGTCCGGCGGGCCGGTCAAGGCGCTCGCGACCTTCTACAAGGTCCCGCCCGACCACGTGATCGCCATCCATGACGAGCTCGACATCGCCTTCGACACGATGCGGGTCAAGCTGGGCGGCGGCGACAACGGCCACAACGGCCTCAAGTCGATGCGGTCCTCCTTGGGCACCGGCGACTTCCACCGGGTGCGCGTCGGCATCGGCCGCCCGCCCGGACGCCAGGAGGTGCACGACTTCGTGCTCTCCAACTTCTCCAGCACCGAGCGCAAGGTGCTGCCGTTCGTGGTCGACACCGCCGCCGACGCCATCGAGACGCTGATCTCCGAGGGTCTGGAGAAGGCCCAGCAACGGTTCAACTCCTAGGCGCGGCGACCTAGGCTTGCGTCGGTCGCAGATACCGGTCGTACGCAGCCACCGCGGCCAGTTGAGAGCCGACCTCGAACTTCCGCAGGATCGCCTTCACCTGGCTGCGGACCGTCGCCTGGGCCACGCCGAAGCGTGCCGCGATCTCGGCGACGGTGGCCCCGTCGTAGAGCAGGTCGAGCACCTCGTGCTCGCGCACGGTCAGGGAGGCGAGGTGACGGCTCATCCGGTCCCGCTCCTGGCGCATCAGGCGCCATTGCGCCAGCAGCCCCTCGATCTGCGCCGGGGACTGCCCCGGACGGCCCTCCGCCGCGTCGTGAAGCGCGCCTTCGATGGCGTCGGAGTCGGCTTCGGCGGCCAGCACGGTGACCGCACCGGCCTCGAGCAGCGCACCCCACAGCCCACCGCGTGGCGCGGTGGTGAGCACGACCCCCGGCAGGCGTACGCCGCGCACCAGCGCGCACACCTGGTCCAGGTGGCTCCAGCGGTCGAGGTCGGTGACCATCAGCCAGGTGGCCGGTTCGCCGGCGAGGAGAACATCCGGGTCTGCGTCCGTCGCAGCGGTCGCTGTCACGATGATGCCGCGCTCGTCGAGCGCTACCCTCACCGCGTCGAGAGTCATCGTCTCGTCGGCTGAGACAGCGACCTTGAGTCGTACGGTCGAGCCTGCCATGTCTGCTGCGCCGTTCGGTCGTCTGGGATCCCGCCAGATGTCCCCGGGGGTAGTGCCATTCTGGCTGGTGCCAGGCGGCAATCGGGAACATGTTCTACAGTGCCCCAAGTTTGGGGATGACCTGGGACAACGTGTCCCGCAATGTAGGTTGAGGACGACCTCGAATTTCTTTGACTCCTCAATTCTCGGTATTGGCCCGCAAGGCGGTCGCGCGGCGATAACGTGTTGATTACGTTTCCTTCAGCGAAGGATCCGGTCACATCATTCAAACTGGGAAGGCCCGACAAGCTCGGGCTGGGGGAGCAGGGCCTGGACACGGCCCTTTTCGGGACTCACACCTCACTGGCCGACCCGTCCTGGGGAGCAGTATGTCTACGTCCATTTTCTCGCGGGTCAACTCGGGTTGGTTAGCCACCGCGTTCGCAACCACTACCGCTGTCTTAGTCGGCGTCCAGAGTCTTCTGCTCGCCGTCCTCCAAGGCCCGTGGGTCACCTTTCAACCCCACGGATCCCTTCTCTGGATCATCCCGGTCGTCATCATCGCCACCTCGCTGTTGGCCTCCGCGGGACTCCTGTGCGGCGGCGTACGCATCTACCGGCGCGTGTGCGCTGCGGAGGCGAAGGCAGCCGACGAGATCTACCACGACCTGCTCAGCTCGAGGGAGACGCAGCGTCTCCACCGGGCCCGGATGCACGAGGTGACCTCGACCCTGGCCGGGGTGCGTTCGGCCAGCGAGCTGCTGCGCAGCTGTGAGACCCTCGATCCGGAGCGTCGCGTCGCGATGCTGACCATGATGGGCAGCGAGCTCAGGCGGCTCGAGCGCCTCGTGCGCGCACAGCGTGGCGGCGCCGACACGCTGCCGGTCGACGTCGGCGTGATCGATGTCGACGCGGTGATCCACAATCTCGCGCTCGCCCACGAGGCCGGCGGCGCAACGATCGCCCGCACGCCCAGCAACGCCCTCGCCGCCGGAAGCTCGGACGCAGCCACGCAGATCATCAACATCCTTCTCGACAACGCTGCCAAGCACGGCGCCGGCGCTGTCGGCGTCGCGGTCCGGCACGAGCCCGGCGACCTCGGCCAGATGGTCGTGATCGAGGTCTCCGACGACGGTGCCGGTGTCGCTCCAGCGGTGCGTGACCGGATCTTCGACTGGGGCGTCCGCGGGCCGGACTCGGCCGGCCAGGGCATCGGGCTCAACGAGGCCCGCACCGTCGCCGAACGGATGGGCGGCTCGCTGCGCCTCGCCGCCACGGAACGTACGGCCTTCGTGGTCACCCTCCCCAGCGCCGTGATCCAAGAGAAGAAGAAGGAAGGCGCGTCTGATGACGCAGTTGCCGCGTAGCCAGTACAGGGTCGTCATCGTCGAGGACCACGTCCTCTTCGCCGAGTCGCTCGAGCTCGCTGTCTCGATGGAGGGATACGACGTTCGCCGAGTCCCGATGCCGAGCGAGCCGGTCTCCACCACGACCATGGTCTCCGTCGTGCTCCGCAACAAGCCGAAGGTCGTGCTCCTCGATCTCGACCTGGGGCGCTACGGCGACGGCGTGCGGCTGATCGAACCGCTCGCCAAGGCCGGCATCGACGTGGTCGTGGTGACGGGAGCGATCGAGGAGGCGCGCTGGGGACAGGCGCTCCGCAACGGTGCCCGTACGGTGCTGTCCAAATCCCGCCCGCTCGGCGAGATCCTGGGCACGGTCAGACGGCTCTACCAGGGCGCCTGCGTGCTCGCGGTCACCGATCGCGAGCGCCTGATCCGGATCTGGTTCGAGCGGCAGCACGAGATCTCTGAGCTCAGCCGTCGCATCGAGCTGCTCACCAAGCGGGAGTCGCAGGTGCTCGGTCATCTGATGCTCGGCCGCACCGTCCACGAGATCGCCGTCATCGGTGTGGTGTCCGAGGCGACGGTGCGTACGCAGGTGAAGTCCATCCTCGCCAAGCTCCAGGTCACCTCTCAGATCGCCGCCGTCGGCCTCGCCCACCGGCTGGGCTGGCGATCGCCTCAGTCGCTGGCCTGATCCACGCGCCGAGTCGGCGCAGACGTCCCGAAGCTGCGGGACATCTGGGCGAGGAGCTGAGCTGCCGCCTGGTCGATCTTGCCGTTTCCGGTGCGAGGAAGCTGGGCGACGGGGACG
>NZ_JBEXSD010000107.1:0-8257 GCF_040613495.1 Nocardioides sp. NPDC006273
AAAACTTTTGTTGGGCCCCCCCTTATGGTGTGTGCGGGGCCCCTATAATACTGTGGGGGCCCACGAAACCACAGTTTCGTCGCCCACAACTACAGTTTCGGCGTCCAGAACTACCGACTCGACCCGCCAGAACTACCTATTCGGGGAGGTCCTTCTCGGCTCGTTTGGCGGCGGCGCGGAGCTCGAAGAGCTCGGTGGCGAGGCCTCCGACGGCGCCCGCTACGTCACGTACGGCGCCGGTGATGATCATGGTGACCTGGCCGACCGTGGTGGCGGTGACCTCGACGGCGCTCTGGGCGACATCCTTGCGGATCTCGTTCTTGCTCAGCTCGGGCTCCATGACAACCCATTGTGGCTGGTCAGCCGCTATGCCGCCACTGGTCCCTCGCTGACGCTCGCTCATGCCGCGACCCCTTCGAGGGCCGGGGCGCTCCGCACGTCGGCAGCAGCGGGCTTCTTGCGGTCAGGGAGGGCGAACTTGCAGATCTTCTTGAAGACGCCGAACAGCTGCCGGTGCAGCGGGCCCGTGTTGTAGGAGAGGCCGTAGCGCTCGCAGATCTCACGGACCTCCTCGGCGATCTCCGGGTAGCGGCGCGCGGGGAGGTCGGGGAAGAGGTGGTGCTCGATCTGGTGGGACAGGTTGCCGGACATGATGTGGAAGGTGCGGCTACCGGTGATGTTGGCGGAGCCGAGCAGCTGGCGGTAGTACCAGTGGCCCTGGGTCTCGTCCTCGCACTCCTCCTGGGAGAAGGAGGCGACACCGGCCGGGAAGTGCCCACAGAAGATGATGTTGAACGTCCACACGTTGCGGATGATGTTGGCGGTGAAGTTCCCCGCGAACGTGAGCGGCGCGAGCGGACCGGTGAGCAGCGGGAAGAGGACGTAGTCCTTCAGCGTCTGCTTCTTCACCTTGCGCCAGATCCGGGCGCCGATCTCCTTGTTCTCGGCCCAGGTGCGGCGACCGGCGACGAGCTCGTCGACCTCGAGGTCGTGCATCGCCACACCCCACTCGAAGAACGTCATCAGCAGGAAGGCGTACAGCGGGTTGCCGAGGTAGTACGGGTGCCACTTCTGGTCCTCGTCCATCCGGAGGACGCCGTAGCCCACGTCGCGGTCCTTGCCCACGATGTTGGTGAACGTGTGGTGCATGTAGTTGTGGCCGTACTTCCAGTTCTCGGCCGGCGCCATCGTGTCCCAGTCGAACATGCGCGAGTTGAGGTGGGGGTCGCCCATCCAGTCGTACTGGCCGTGCATGACGTTGTGCCCGATCTCCATGTTGTCGAGGATCTTGGAGATCGACAGGCACGCGACCGCCGGGACCCACCCGATCACAGGCAGATAGAAGAGCGCGCGGCCGGCGAGCTCGAAGGCGCGCTGCTTCTTGACGATGTCGTAGATGTACGCCGAGTCCTCCTCGCCCAGGTCGGCGACGATCCGCTGGCGGATGGCCTCCATCTCGGCGCCGAACGACTCCAGCTCCTCGGGGCTCAGTCTGCGGTTTCCGGTGTTCTCAACAGTGGTCATGGGTATCTCCTCGAGGGAATCGTCAGAGGTCCACGGAGCAGTCGCCCTCGGGCGTGCTCACGCAGATCCGGATCTGTTCGTCAGGGAGCTCGGAGGTCTCGCCGGTCAGGACGTTGCGGACCCGTCCGGAGCTCTTGTTGGTCGTGCAGGAGAAGCAGATCCCCATCCGGCAGCCGGACTCGGGGGTCAGCCCCGCGGCCTCGGCCTGGTCGAGGATCGTCGCGCCGTCGTTGGCGACGGACCTACCGGTGCGCGCGAACTCCATCTCGCCGCCGGCGACGCCCGCTGTCCTGGGCGGCTTGAAGTACTCCACGCGGAGCGACTCGGTCCCGTCGTACGCAGCCTGGGCCGCCTCGATGAGCGACGCCGGCCCGCAGGCCCATGTCGGCACCTCGCGGTAGCCCGGGACGAGCTTCTCCAGCAGCGCCGGGGAGAGGTAGGGCGCCCCCTCGGCGGTGTGGAGGAGGTGCAGGTCGATGCCGTGACCCTGGCGACGGATCTCGTCGAGCTCGGCGGCGAAGATCTGGCGGTCGGGGCTGGGCGCCCAGTGCAGGAAGGTGACCTTGCCCCGGTGCGTACGCCGCTGCAGGGAGCGCAGCATCGACATCACCGGAGTGATGCCGGAGCCGCCCGAGATCAGGACGATGTGCTCGGGCACACGATCGGGGAGGACGAAGTCGCCCTCCGCCTGAGACAGGTGCACCAGGGTGCCGACCGTGGCCCGCTCGGTCAGGAACTTGGAGATGCTGTAGGGGGTCGCGTGCTCGTCCTCGTGGGCGCGCACCGTGATGGTGAGCGGCTCGCCCGGCTTGCTCTCGGTGTTGGAGACGGTGAAGACGCGGGTGGTACGCCGCCCCTCCCCCGTGTCGATGCCGACGCTGACGTGCTGACCGGCGCGGTGTCCGCGCCAGGTCGAGGTGGGCTGGAGAGTCACGGTCGCCACCCGGGGCGCGCCAGGCGCGCTGACCTCCGGGTGGATGTCGGTGATGCGAGCGCGCACCTCGTGCGCTGCCAGCATCGGGTTGATCTGGGTGAGGTAGCGGTCGATGCCATGCGGGGAGGCGAGCGCCGCAACCGTGCGGGAGCGGAGGATCCGGCCGCCGAGGTCGAGTGCCATGTGTTTCGCCTTTCAGTGAACATCTGTACACCGACAACAATGGCTGGTCCGTGCCGTACGCGTCAAGACGCTGCCCGCGTGGCCCAAATCACGGTGTACAGGTGTGCACCTGACATCGCGCCGGTCGCTGCCCCTAGGATGGTCTGGTGATCGAGACAGGTGCGGAGCCGGAAAGCCGTGCGGAGCGCAAGCTCCGGACCCGGCGAGCGATCCTGGACGCGACGCTGGAGCTCTGCTCCGACAGTTCCCTGACCGCGCTCTCCCTACGTCAGGTCGCCAAGCAGGTCGGGATCGTGCCGACGGCGTTCTACCGCCACTTCGACTCCATCGAGTCGCTCGGGCTGGCGCTGGTCGAGGAGTCCTTCGACTCCCTACGAGACCTGTTCCGTGACGTACGCCGCCACGCCCAGGCCGACAAGGACATCGTCGACGGCTCGATCGACGCGCTCGTCGACCACGTCCATCGGCGCCGCAACCACTTCGGGTTCATCGCGCGCGAGCGCGTCGCCGGGCCACGCTCGGTGCGCGAGGCCATCCAGCGCGAGATCGAGCTCTGCGAGCGAGAGCTCGCCACCGACCTGGCGCGGATGGCCGGCACGGCCACGTGGACCGCGAAGGACCTGCACGTGCTCTCGTCGCTGTTCGTCACCGTCCTGGTCGCGACCGCCGAGCAGATCCTCTCCACCAGCCACCCCGAGCAGGAGAAGCAGATCGTCGCCACCGTGCGGACCCAGCTGCGGATGCTGCTGATCGGCGTCTACCAGTGGCGGTCCGAGGGATGAGCCCCAAATGTGTAGGAACACCCGGTTAACCGGGTGTTCCTACACATTCCTTGGGCCTACCGAAGCATCTGCCTCAGCAACCGCAGGCGGTCGCCTCACGTCCGTGCTCGCACAGCTCGGCGAGCTCGGCATCGAGATCGGCACCAGGCTCCTCGTCGGGCTCAGCGGGCTCGGCAGGCGACTCTGCCCGAGCGGGCAGCATGACAGCCATCACGACCACGACCACTGCGAGCGCGGCGCTGACCATGAAGGCGGCCTGCAGGCCGCTGACCTGGGCAGCGACTGCACCGACCTCGTCGATGACCTGGTCGCTGCGTACCGCCATCACGGTCACCGCCAGGGCGGTGCCGAACGCGGCCGCGACCTGCTGGAGCGTGCCCAGGATCGAGGAGCCGTGGGAGTAGAGATGGGACGGCAGCGACCCGAGGCCGAGGGTGAAGACCGGGGTGAAGGCCGCGGCCAGGCTGACCATCAGGATCAGGTGCAGCACCAGGATGCTCCAGTAGGGCGTGGTGAGCGAGATCTGGGAGAGCCCGGCGAGAGCGACCACGATGCCGACGGAGCCCGGGATGACGAGCACGCGGCCACCGCGCGCGTCGAAGATCCGCCCGACGGTCGGCCCGAGGAGACCCATCGCGAGACCGCCCGGCATCACCAGGAGACCGGTGTAGAGCGGGGTGAGCCCACGCACGTTCTGCAGGTAGAGCGGCAGCAGGATCATCGAGCCCATCATCGCCAGGAACGCGATCGCCATCAGGACCAGCGACTTGGTGAAGGTCGGGTGCAGGAAGGCGCGCAGGTCCAGCAGCGGCGAGCCGACGCGCTGCAGCCGCAGCTGGCGGAGAACGAACGCGAGGATCAGCACCGCGCCGAAGGCGACGATGCCCACCGGACGCCCGACCTCACCCTCGGCGAACCGGCTGAGTCCGTAGACGAGCGATCCGAACCCGAGCGCGGCGATGATCACCGATGCCCAGTCCACGCTCGTCTTCGAGGTCTCCCCGACGTTCTCCAGGCGGCGCAGCCCGGACCAGGCCACGCCGATCGCGATCGGCAGGACCAGCAGGAAGAGCAGCCGCCACGAGCCGAAGCTCAGGATCAGACCGGAGATCGTCGGCCCCAATGCCGGCGCCACCGAGATCGCCATGGTGACCTTGCCCATCACCCGGCCCCGGTCGCTCTCGTCGACGACGGTCATCAGCGTGGTCATCAGCAGCGGCATCATCACCGCGGTGCCCGCCGCCTGGATGACCCGGCCGGCGAGCAGGATGCCGAAGACCGGCGCTATCGCCGAGATCAAGGTGCCGGCGATGAAGACGCCCATCGCCGTGGCGTACGCCATCCTGGTCGTCACCCGCTGCAGGAACCAGCCGGTCACCGGGATCACCGACGCCATGGTCAGCATGAACGCGGTCGAGACCCACTGGGCAGCGTGCTCGGTGACCCCGAAGCTGTTCATCAGGTTCGGGATCGCGTTGAGCATGATCGTCTCGTTGAGGATCACCACGAAGGTGGCCAGCACGAGCAGGGTGATGACGGCAGGCGTACGCCGCTTCTCACCGTCCACGGGACGGTGCGATGTTGTGACGGCAGCAGTCATGGCGAGTTCCTCGGGTCGTACGCAGGGGCCCGTTGCCGCCCGCTCTCATACATACATCGAACGGGCGGGGCCGATTTCGACATCACGCCACGAGAAACTTTGCGAGCCCCAGGCAATGACACTCAATGGTCCCTTGCAGAACCGGGAAGAGTCGAACGATATTCCGTACGTCACATTGCGCTGCGTCACATCGGGCTACGTCACAGCGTGCTGTGTCAAAGGGTGAAGACGACCTTCCCGAAGAGGTCACCGGCGTGCATCGCCTCGAAGCCGGCCTTGGCCTCGGTCAGCGGCATGGTGCGGTCGATCAGCGGGCGGGTGCCGGTCGCCTCGAGGAGGGAGACCAGACTCGCCAGCTCGTTGCGGGTGCCCATCGTCGAGCCGATCACCTTGAGCTGCAGGAAGAAGATGTTGGTCAGCAGCGCGTCGTCGAGGTTTGCCCCGGATGTGGTGCCGCTGATGATGATCGCCCCGCCCGGTCGCAGCGAGCGGACCGAGTGCTTCCAGGTCGCCCGGCCGACGGTCTCGATCACGGCGTCGACCTTCACCGGCAGCCGCTCGCCCGATGCCAGCGCCTCGTGGGCGCCGAGCTCGAGGGCGCGCTTCTGCTTCGCCTCGTCGCGCGAGGTGGCGTAGACCTTCAGGCCGGCCGCCCGCGCGAGCGTGATCGCCGCCGTCGCCACTCCCCCGCCGGCGCCCTGCACCAGCACCGAGTCGCCCGCCTTGAGCCCGCCCTGGGTGAACAGCATCCGGTAGGCCGTCAGCCACGCCGTCGGCAGGCAGGCCGCCTCCTCGAAGGACATGCCGTCGGGCTTCGCCACCACGTTGCGCCGCGGCACGACGACCTTCTCGGCGAAGGTGCCCTGGTGGCGCTCGGAGAGCAGCGACCGCTTCGGGTCGATGGTCTCGTCGCCGGTCCAGTCGGGCGAGGAGATCACCGAGTGCACCACGACCTCGTTGCCGTCCTCGTCGAGCCCGGCCGCGTCGCAGCCCAGGATCATCGGCAGCGCCTCGGCCTTGAGCCCGACCCCCTGCAGCGACCACAGGTCGTGGTGGTTGAGCGAGGCCGCCTTGACGGTGACCGTCGTCCACCCGTCCGGCGCTACCGGGTCGGGCCGCTCGCCCAGCACCAGGCCGGAGATCGGGTCGTCGGATGAGAACTTCTCGGCGTACGCAGCGAACATGCGCCCGACCCTACCGAACCGCGACCCGGCGTATCTGCCCCTTCCAAACCCGCCGAGTCGGCTCATCCTGACACCATCAGGCGCCGAGTCGGCTCGTCAGAACGAGCCGACTCGACGACCTGAGACGTCAGAACGAGCCGAGTCGGCGGGTCAGGCGCGGGCGACGCCGTCGGCGCGAGCAGCCTCGGCGACGGCCGCCGAAACGGCGGGGCCGACGCGGGGGTCGAAGGGCTCGGGGATGATCTTGACCTCCGACAGGTCGTCCTCGACCAGCGCCGCCAGCGCCTGAGCAGCGGCGAGCTTCATGCCCTCCGTGATCGAGGAGGCGTGGACGTCGATCGCGCCCCGGAAGATGCCGGGGAAGGCGAGCACGTTGTTGATCTGGTTGGGGAAGTCCGAGCGACCGGTGGCGACGATGCTCGCGTACTTGTGCGCGACGTCGGGGTGGATCTCCGGGTTCGGGTTGGCCATCGCGAAGACGATCGCCTGCTCGGCCATGGTCGCAACGAGCGCCTCGGGGACGGTGCCACCGGAGACACCGACGTAGACGTCGGCACCGGCGAGCGCGTCGGCCAGAGAGCCGGTGCGGCCGGCGATGTCCGCGGTCACCTCGGCGATCGCCTTCTTCGAGGCGGTCAGGTCGGAGCGGGTGGAGGAGATGACGCCCTTGCGGTCGAGCAGGACGAGGTCGTTGATGCCGAACTCGAGCAGGATCTTGGCGACCGCCACGCCTGCGGCACCGGCGCCCGAGATGACCACGCGGGTCGACTCCGGGTTGCGGCCGGTCAGCTTCAGCGCGTTCATCAGCGCGGCCAGGGTGACCACGGCGGTGCCGTGCTGGTCGTCGTGGAAGACCGGGATGTCGAGCGCCTCCTTGAGGCGGTCCTCGATCTCGAAGCAACGCGGCGCGGAGATGTCCTCGAGGTTGATGCCACCGAAGCTCGGCGCCATCCGGATGACCGTCTCGACGATCTCGTCGACGTCGGTGGTGTCCAGGCAGATCGGGATCGAGTCGACGCCGCCGAACTCCTTGAACAGCACCGCCTTGCCCTCCATCACCGGCATCGCGGCGGCCGGGCCGATGTCCCCCAGACCGAGCACCGCGGTGCCGTCGGTGACGACCGCGACGGTGTTCGGCACCCAGGTGTAGGTGCGGGCCAGCTCCGGCTGCTCGGCGATCGCGGTGCAGACTCGCGCGACACCGGGGGTGTACGCCATCGACAGCGATGCCCGGTCGGAGACCGATGCGGTCGCCGCGATCGCCATCTTGCCGCCACGGTGGAGCTCGAACACCGGGTCGCCGTCATAGGCGGCGGTCGCGGTGGGTTCGGTGGACAGGGTGGACTCGGTCATTGGGGGCCTCCAGAAAACTTCGGACTCGGGACGTCGGGCGTTCGAACGCGAGCCGAGGGGTGGAGCCGCGCATGGCGCCATCTACAGGATGTGATGCCCGGATGGCAGTTTCCCACAGGCTACCGGAGGAAGCGGTTGACGTTTCCTACAAGGTGACCAAGCCCTCATCTGGAGCCCTCGTCCAGAGATTCACCTCAGGATGCGCGGGCGCGGCCAGAGTCGGCCCACGACCACAGCGATCACGTCGGCGTCCACCACAGGCCCGCGATGACGGGAGTCGACCACTCCCGGGGCGGCCGGGTTGTCCGAGAGCAGCCACCACCCGGGGCGACCGGACGCGGTCGTACGCCGCTCCACCGCGCGCTTCACCACGACCACGCCGTCGGCGAGCCGGGCGACGACCACAGACCCGGGCTCCGGCGTACGCCGGTAGGAGACCCACAACCGGTCCCCTGCCCGCAGCGTCGGCACCATCGAGTCTCCAACGACCTTCGCCATCCCCCAGGCGTGTCGGGGTGCCCTGGTCGCGATGTCATCCATGCGGAGTAGTGTCGCAATCAGTAGGACACATGAACACTCTTTGAGAGGACCCGCATGTTCGCGCGACTTTTCGCTCCCACCATCGAGGTCTCGGCCCACTGCGACCTGCCCTGCGGCGTCTATGACCCCGCCCAGGCCCGCATCGAGGCCGAGTCCG
>NZ_JBEXSD010000108.1:0-8157 GCF_040613495.1 Nocardioides sp. NPDC006273
CTTCGACCTCGGTCTCGGCGTTGTAGAGCGCTTTCTGCATCTGTTGTTTGCCGGTGATGTGGCTGGAGAGGTCGGCGACCAGGGTGTCGCGGTGGCTGCGGGCGGAGTCGGCGGCGATGCCTGTCCAGGACTTGGCTACGCCGCCTGCTTCGAGTTCGTCGCGGCTGGTCTCGAGGTTGCGGAGGTCGGCTTTGAGTCCGTCGCCGGCGTCACCGAGGGGTGCTGCTTTCCAAGTCTTGACCTGGCCGAACGTGATCGCCATCAGTTGCCGCCCATGACGCCGCCGGCGTTCGCTCCTGCGGTGGCGTCGGCGGCCTCGACCTCGTCGAGAGCCTTCTGCATCTGGGTGGCGAGTCGCTGGGAGCTGTCCGCCGCGGCCCTGGTCTCGTCGGTCCAGCGGTTGCCGAGATCAGACATGTAGCCGACTGCTTCCGCACCGGGGATCGCGGCGCCCGCCTTGCTCAGATGGCCGGCGGAATCGGACTTGCGGACGTTGCTCTCGGCTTCTGTGGCGACCGCGATGGCTGCCTTCATGTCCTTGGGGACGACATGGATCTCGCTCATGGTCTGGTTTGGTCCTCCTGGGCCCGAAACGGGAGACGGCTAGGCGGACCTTAACGGAAACTCGGGTCCAGCGTCTTGGTAAAAAGAGCGCCGCCGTCGATGTCGCGCAGCGTGACGGTGAGCTGCTGCGTACGTCCGTCGATCTCGACCTCGCCGAAGAACTGGAAGCCGTCGGCGGGTGAGGTGTTCGCGGCCGGGGGAGCGGCCACGAACTCGGCGGCCGGACCGAAGGTGGGGTCCAGCTTGTTGGGGCCGAAGGCGCCGGCGTTGAGCGGGCCGGAGACGAACTCCCAGAACGGGTCGAAGTCCTGATAGGCGGCGCGATCGGGGTCGTAGGAGTGCGCCGCGGTGTAGTGGACGTCGGCGGTCAGCCAGACGTGGTTGCGGATCCCGAGTCCCTTGAGCCCGGTGAGCACCTTCGCGATGTCGATCTCGCGGCCGAGTGGCGCTCCGCCGTCGCCCTGGGAGATGCCCTCCTGCAGGGTGCCGTCGGGGACGACCAGGCCGATCGGCAGGTCCGCGGCGATCACCTTCCAGGTGGCGCGAGACGCGGCCAGCTCGCGCAGCAGCCATCTCGTCTGACGCTCGCCGAGCACGCCACCGTCGGCGCTCGTCTCCGCGTTGGTCGTGTTGGTGTTCTTGTGGGTGCGCATGTCGAGGACGAACAGGTCCATCAGCGGGCCGTAGGAGAGCTTGCGGTAGATCCGGCCATCGGGGTCGGGGGAGGCGGTGCCGACCGGGATGTACTCGTGGAAGGCCTGCTTGGCGCGGGCCGCGAGGACATCGACGCGGCGCTCGGTGTAGCGGCCGTCGTCGGGCAGGATCTCGCCCGGGTACCAGTTGTTGGTGACCTCGTGGTCGTCCCACTGCGCCACGATCGGCGTCTGGGCGAGGAAGGCGCGCCAGTTGTCGGCGAGCATGTTGTAGGCGTACTGCCCACGGAACTCGGCCAGCGTCTCGGCGACCTTGCGCTTCTCCTCGGTGACGATGTTGTTCCAGACCCGCCCGTCGGGAAGGGTCACGGTCGCGGTGAGCGGGCCGTCGGCGTAGACGTTGTCGCCGGAGCTCAGGAAGAAGTCGGCCTCGCGCGCCGCCATCGCGGGCGCGATCCGGAAACCGCCGAAGTCCGGGTTGGCGCCCCAGCCCTGGCCGGCGACGTCGCCGGACCACAGGAAACGGATGTCCTGGCGGCTGCTCGGTGCCGTACGCAGCCGGCCCAGCTCCCAGGCGCTGCCACGTCGCGGGTCGTCGGGGTCGACGGCACGGATCCGGTAGAAGTACTCGCGGCCGGGCTCGAGACCGTGGACCCGCAGCTCGCCGGTGAAGTCGCTCCGCGTGGTCACCACCGGTCCGTTGACCGGGCGGGCCCGGCGGAACGACTCGTCGGCCGAGATCTCCGCGACCAGTCGGGAGGTCTTGTCGGCGCGGCTCCACAAGACGCCGCCCCGGGCGCCGACATCGCCGGACTGGACGCCGTGGGTCAGGTTCGGGCGGTCGCCCCTTACGAAACTGGCAGGGCCGAAGTTGGCAGGGCCGAAGGCGGTGGAGGCGGCGGTGGCGGGGACAACGGTGGTGGGGACGACGAGTCCGACACCGGCGGCGGCACCGAGACCGAGGACGGAGCGGCGGTTGAGTGGGGTCATGTGCACAACCTGCCGATGCCGGCGGAACTACCGGTTAGTTCCGCGGGTCGTGTCGGTGAACACGTACGCGGTAGGTGTCTGTCGCGGGTGGAAAGAATTTTCTTTCACCGAGATGTCGAGATCGTCGGGCGGGCTCCGAGAGAAGGGGTGAAGGCCGGAGACGCCGGCCGCAGCAGAGGAGCGACACCATGAACGACGAGTACGCCATGCCCGCAGCGCCCGCACCGAGCCCGGGCATTCGTGCCCTGGACCGGCTCATCGGCACCTGGAAGGTGACCGGTGGCGCGGAGGGCGAGGTGACCTACCGCTGGATGGAGGGCGGCTACTTCCTGCTCCAGGACGTCCGCCTCGAGCAGTTCGGGCAGGTCACGACGGGGATCGAGGTGATCGGCAACCTGCGACCGTTCGGTGAGGAGCCGAGCCCCGACGTGCACTCGCGCTACTACGACAACACCGGCGCGACCCTCGACTACGTCTACGAGCTCGACGGCGACACCCTGACGATCTGGGGTGGGGAGAAGGGCTCACCGGTGAAGTTCGTCGGCGCCTTCGACGAGACCGGCGACGTCATGACCGGGGAGTGGGACTACGCCGGCCAGGGCGGCTACGAGTCGACGATGACCCGCGCCTGACCCGCGCGCCGCAGCAGGTAGTCGCGTTCGGCCTCGTTGGCGGTCATCTCCGCAGCCGCCCGGAACTGGGCGGCTGCGGACGGGTCGTGCCGCTGGTCCAGCAGGTGTGCCCGCACCGCCAGGACCCGCTGCGCGGTCAGCGGGTCGCCGGCGAGGCCGTGCTCGGCATCGAGCTCGTCCAGCAGCTGCAGGCCGACCACCGGGCCGAACGCGTGGGCCGCGGCGACCACCCGTCCCAGGCGGACGGGAGCGGTGGGCAGCGTACGTTCCAGCAGCAGGTAGAGGCCGAGGATCTCGCGCCAGTCGGTCTCCGCCGCGGACTCCGAGCGGGCGTGGACGGCCGCGATCGCGGCCTGGAGCCGGAACGGCCCGGGATCCCCCGACCGCCACACCTCCGCCAGCACTGCCAGCCCTTCGTCGACCAGAGCGCGATCCCACTGCGTACGGTCCTGCTCCGCCAGCGGCACCAGCCCGAGGTCCGGGGAGCTGCGCGCGGGCCGACGCGCCTCGGTGAGCAGCATCAGCGCCAACAGCCCGGCGACCTCGGGCTCGCCGGGTGCGATCCGGTCGAGCATCCGGGTCAGCCGGATGGACTCGTGCGCCAGGTCGACCCGTCCCAGGTCGGCCCCGGCGGTGGCGGTGTACCCCTCGTTGAAGGCCAGATAGAGCACGTCGAGCACGGCACCGACCCGCTCGGCGAGCTCGACTCCCTCGGGTGGCGTGAAGCGGGCGCCGGCCTTGCGCAGCGTCTGCTTCGCGCGGCTGATCCGGGTGCCCATCGTGGTCTCCGGGACCCCGTACGCGTGGGCGATCTCGGCCGTCGTCAGCCCGCCCACGGCGCGCAGGGTGAGCGCCACCTGCCCGGTCCGCGACAGGGCTGGATGACAGCACAGCAGCAACAGGGTCAGGCTGTCGTCGGTCTCCGCCGCCGGGCCGGCCGGGATTGTCACCTCGGCGATCCCGACCTGGAGCTCGCGGCGATGGGCGGCCTGCTCGGAGCGGAGCAGGTCGACCATCCGCCGGTAGCCGATCCGGGTCAGCCAGGAGCGCGGGTTCTCCGGGACACCGTCTCGCGTCCACTGGGTGCTGGCGTCCAGCAGCGCCTCCTGGACCGCGTCCTCAGCGGCCTCGAACCGTCCGAAGCGGCGGACCAGGGCGCTCAGGACGTACGGCGCCTCGGCTCGGAGGATCTCCTCGAGCGGCGATGGTCCGGTCATGTCGATAGAGACTAGTTTCGAGGGCTAGGTTCGGGACATGAAGTACCTGCTGCTGGGATACACGCCCGCCGAGGCGTGGGACGCCTCCGACACTGCCTCCGAGGAGGCCCTCGCCGCGTTCGCGGAGTACCAGAGGTTCGAGGCGGAGCTGGTCGCCAACGGCGAGCTGATCAGCACCGAAGGGCTGGGGCATCCGGCGGTCTCGGTCACGGTGCGGCCCGGTGCGAGCGGCCCGGTCGCCACCGATGGCCCGTTCGCCGAGCTGAAGGAGGTGCTGGCGAGCTTCGCGGTCATCGACGTGGCCAGCCAGGAGCGCGCGATCGACATCGTGTCGCGGATGGTCGCTGTCCTCGGGGAGCCGATCGAGATCCGGCCGGTGATGGGAGACGACTTCGCTCAGGCGTGACCCGCTGGGGTCGGGTGGCAGTATCTGCGGTGATGTCGCCGAGAAAGAACGCCTACCCCGCTGTGCTGCTGCTCCTGCTGGCACCGGTGCTCTTCGGGTGTGCCGACGAGCCGGCGACGGGGGCGGATCCCACCTCGCCGTCGGCGCGTACCGAGGTGGTGCCCGAGGTGGTGCCCGAGACGGTGCCCGAGGATGGGGCCCCGACGAGCGCACCGCCGCGAGCGCACGAGTCGATCGAGGTGCCGACGCTGCCGCCGGCGAACGATCGCGGGATCGTCGAGGGCGGCGACGTGAGCTGGCCGCAGTGCCCCAAGGGGATGGGCATCGAGGAGCGCCGGACGCTGGGGCTGCCGATGCCGCTCGAGACGGCGGAGTACGTGGTCATCGGGCTCACCAACGGCCCCGCGTTCCATCCCAACCCGTGCCTGGCCTCGCAGGTCGAGTGGGCCAAGAAGAACAAGGTGATGACCTCGGCGTACGCGGTCACCTCGTTCCCCGACGAGGCCACGACCCGCAAGTACGGCGACGAGGGACCGGGCGACCCGGAGACGAGGATCGGCCGGCTGACCAACGTCGGCTACCAGCAGGCGCTGTGGAATCTCGAGACGATGAAGCGCGCCGGGCTCGAGTCGCCCGCGGTCTGGGTCGACGTCGAGCCGGTCGCGGTGTGGGAGTGGTCCGACGACGTCGCCGCGAACCAGGCGGTGGTCACCGGTGTCGTGGCCGGCTATCGGGACGCCGGGAAACGGGTCGGGGTCTACTCGATCGAAGGGCTGTGGACGCCGATCGTCGGTGACCTGCAGCTTCAGCTGCCCGAATGGCGCCCGGCGGGCGAGAGCTCGCGGTCCGCGGCCCTGGAGCGCTGCGGTGGTGACTGGATGTTCCAAGGCGGTGCCGCGGTGATGGTGCAGTGGCTCGAGGACAACCGCGACCGCAATGTGACCTGTCCCGGTGAGTCGGTTCAGCTGCCGCTTTGGTTCCATCAGTACTGAGCGTGGGACAATCGAAAGAAGACGTACGTTCCCCCCAAGAGACCCCAAGAGACACAGAGCGAAAGCAGCCCGTGCCCACGAACTCCGCGCCGAAGCCTGGGTCCACCGACCCGACGATCATCCGCAACTTCTGCATCATCGCCCACATCGACCACGGCAAGTCGACACTGGCCGACCGGATGCTGCAGCTGACGGGTGTCGTCGGCGAGCGTGAGGCCAAGGCGCAGTACCTCGACCGCATGGACATCGAGCGCGAGCGTGGCATCACGATCAAGTCGCAGGCCGTCCGGATGCCGTGGACGGTGACTGAGGGCGAGAGCAAGGACGAGACGTACGTCCTCAACATGATCGACACTCCTGGGCACGTCGACTTCACCTACGAGGTCTCCCGGTCGCTGGAGGCGTGCGAGGCGGCGATCCTGCTCGTCGACGCGGCTCAGGGCATCGAGGCGCAGACCCTGGCCAACCTCTATCTCGCGATGGGTGCCGACCTGCACATCATCCCGGTGCTCAACAAGATCGACCTGCCCTCGGCCAATGTCGAGAAGTACGCCGAGGAGCTGGCCAACCTCGTCGGCTGCGACGTCTCGGACGTCCTGCTCACCTCCGCCAAGACCGGTCTCGGCGTCGAGAATCTCCTCAACGAGATCGTGAAGCAGGTGCCAGCGCCCGTCGGCGACCCGGATGCGCCGGCGCGGGCTCTGATCTTCGACTCGGTCTACGACACCTACCGCGGCGTGGTGACCTACGTCCGGGTCTTCGACGGCAAGCTGACCCACCGCGACAAGATCAAGATGATGTCGACCGGCGCGGTCCACGAGATGCTCGAGCTGGGCGTGATCAGCCCGGAGCCGGTCAAGGCCGACCACATCGGTGTCGGGGAGACCGGCTACCTGATCACCGGCGTGAAGGACGTCCGCCAGTCGCGCGTTGGTGACACCGTCACCGGCAACAACCGTCCCGCCGAGGAGATGCTCGGCGGGTACTCGCACCCCAACCCGATGGTCTTCGCGGGGCTCTACCCGATCGACGGCGACCAGTACCCGGTCCTGCGCGAGGCGCTCGACAAGCTGCAGCTCAACGATGCGGCCCTGACCTACGAGCCGGAGACCTCGGGCGCGCTCGGCTTCGGATTCCGCGTCGGGTTCCTCGGCCTGCTGCACATGGAGATCACCCGCGACCGTCTCGAGCGTGAGTTCAACCTCGACCTCATCTCGACGGCCCCCAACGTGGTCTACGACGTGATCATGGAAGACGGCTCCGAGCACGTCGTCACCAACCCGTCGGAGTTCCCCGAGGGCAAGATCCGCGAGGTGCGCGAGCCGGTCGTCAAGGCCACCATCCTCTCGCCGTCCGACTACATCGGCACGATCATGGAGCTGTGCCAGAAGAAGCGCGGCACCCTCGGCGGCATGGACTATCTCTCCGCAGACCGCGTCGAGATGCGCTACGTCCTGCCCATGGGCGAGATCGCCTTCGACTTCTTCGACCAGCTCAAGTCCTCGACCAAGGGGTACGCCTCGCTGAACTACGAGTTCACCGGCGACCAGGCCTCCGACCTGGTCAAGGTCGACATCCTGCTCCAGGGGGAGCCGGTCGACGCGTTCTCGGCGATCGTGCATCGCGAGGCCGCGTACGCCTACGGGGTCATGATGGTCGGCAAGCTACGCGAGCTGATCCCCAGGCAGCAGTTCGAGGTGCCGATCCAGGCTGCGATCGGCGCCCGGGTGATCGCCCGCGAGACCATCCGTGCCATCCGCAAGGACGTCCTCGCCAAGTGCTACGGCGGTGACATCTCGCGTAAGCGCAAGCTGCTCGAGAAGCAGAAGGAGGGCAAGAAGCGGATGAAGATGGTCGGCCGCGTCGAGGTTCCCCAGGAAGCCTTCGTCGCCGCGCTCTCCACCACCCAGCCCTCCACCGACAAGTCCGCCGGGAAGAAGTGACCCGGTCGGTGGTCGAGATCCGACCGGTCTCCGGCGAGGCCGAATGGGAGACCGTCGCCTGGTTGTGGCAGGACTTTCGCCATGACCTCGCGCCGATCGTCAACGGCTTCCCGCTCGCGGACGGCCGCTACCGACACGAATGGCTCGACGAGTATCCGGCCGACGACCGCTGCGGCTACCTGGCCTGGGCACCCCACCCGAACACCGGGGAGCCTGCGCCGGTCGGGTTCGCGCTGGTTCGCGGCCTGGGGTTCGTCGAGCGTGTCATGCAGGCCTTCTTCGTCGTCCCTGCTGCTCGTCGGGGTGGCCTGGGGCAGACCCTCGCGCTCGACGTCATCGCCCGGCACGCTGGGCCTTGGGCTGTTCCGTTCCAGAACGACAACGTCCGGGCTATGGCTTTCTGGCGTCGGGTTGCTGAGCGGGCTTGGGGTGAACAATGGGTTGAGACTGTTGAGCCTGTTGCTGGGCGGGCTGATGTGTCTCCGGATCATTGGATCCGGAGTCTCTGACCCTCGCTGGCCGAGCCGCCTCGCTGGCCGAGCCGCCTCGCTGGTCGAGCCGCCGGAGCCGCTGGGCGGAGGCGTGTCGAGACCAACACGGTTCTTGTCGGGGAAACCTCGCTTCGCGACCGTTTCTTCGTTTCAGGGTTCGCCGCCGACCCTTTCTCGAGTGTTTCTCGATCATGCACCGCCTCAAGGACGGGCTTCGCCCGCCGGCTTCGCCGGCCGCTTCGCGGTCCTTGACCCGGCACCTGATCGAG
>NZ_JBEXSD010000109.1:0-7663 GCF_040613495.1 Nocardioides sp. NPDC006273
CCTGGACTCGAGGATCCCGCCGGCCCCGATGACTCCGAACGGACGGGGATCGAAGCCGAGCTGGATGTCATCACTGAAGGTTTTGCTTCGGTACTGGAGATCCTTGGCCGCGTAGGTAAGAATGGGTCCTACTACAACTACAAAGCCATCTACATCCGTGTGATCACCGAAGCATTTTCCTTCACGCATGATCGAGCCCGCTGGGGAAGGCGTAGCTCGCGCCGCAACGAAGGAGATATTCGGTGACCACTCAGATCAAGGACCCAAGCGCCTCGCGTGGTATCGCCCGAGGCGTTGTGTTCGTGCACTCGGCCCCCTCCGCGCTCTGCCCTCATATCGAATGGGCCGTCGCGGGGGTTCTCGGCGTGCCGGTGACCTTCGACTGGACGCCGCAGCCGGCCCAGGCAGGCACCTACCGAGCCGAGCTGTTCTGGTCCGGTGCGGTCGGTTCCGCAGCGGCCATTGCCTCGGCGCTGAAAGGCTGGACGCATCTGCGCTTCGAGGTCACCGAGGACGGCACTTCGACGTCTGAGGGCGCTCGCTACTCCTTCACCCCCGACCTCGGCGTCTTCCACGCGATGACCGGGATGCACGGCGACATCATGATCCCGGAGGACCGGCTCAAGGCTGCGGTGGTGAAGGCCTCGCTCGGTGACACCACGCTCGAGCTCGAGGTGGACAAGCTCCTCGGCAAGCCGTGGGACGACGAGCTGGAGACGTTTCGTCACGCCGGTGAGGGCGCGCCCGTACGCTGGCTGCACCAAGTCGTCTGAGTGACCCCGTCGGCCGCGGAGCACGGCCGACCAGAACGCCGAGTCGGCGCGTCATGACGCGCCGACTCGGCGTTTTTTCCCGTCAGGATGCGCCGACTCGGCGCGATCCGGATCAGAGCGGGATGTTGCCGTGGGCGCCGCGGCGCACGCCGACGGTCTGGATGGCCTCCTCGAAGGCGGCGGCGATCGCGCTGCGAGTCGCCGCAGGCTCGATGACCTCGTCCACGACACCGATCTCGACCGCCTTGTCGACGCCTCCAGCGAGACGCTCGTGCTCGGCGGCGAGCTCCGCCTCGACCTGGGGACGGAGGTCGGGCGCGACCTCCGCGAGCTTGCGGCGATGCAGGATGCGGATCGCGGCGACCGGGCCCATGACAGCGACCTCAGCGCCCGGCCAGGCGAAGACCTTGGTCGCGCCGAGGGAGCGCGCGTTCATGGCGATGTAGGCGCCGCCGTAGGTCTTGCGGGTCACCAGGGTGATGCGGGGGACCACGCACTCGCCGAAGGCGTGCAGAAGCTTGGCGCCGCGGCGGACGACCCCGTCCCACTCCTGGCCCACGCCCGGCAGGTATCCGGGGACGTCGACCAGGACGATCAGCGGGACGCCGAGAGCGTCGCAGAGGCGTACGAACCTCGAGGCCTTCTCCGCGGAGAGGGAGTCGAGACAGCCACCGAGCCGCAGCGGGTTGTTGGCGACGACGCCGACGGTGCGGCCACCGAAGCGACCCAGGGCGGTGACGATATTGGGCGCCCAGCGTGCGTGCAGCTCCTGGGTGGTGCCCTCGTCGAGGATGTTCTCCACCAGCGGATGCACGTCGTAGGCGCGCTTCTTCGACTCGGGCAGCTGCTCGGCGAGGTCCTTGTCCTCCACGGCGTGAACGTCGAGGCCTCCCTGGGAGCCGAGGAGGGAGGCGACCGTGCGGGCCTTGTCGAGGGCCTCGCGCTCGGACTCGGTCAGGATGTGCACGACGCCGGAGCGCCGGCCGTGGGGCTCAGGGCCACCGAGGCGCAGCATGTCGACGTCCTCACCGGTGACGGAGCGTACGACGTCGGGACCGGTCACGAAGATGCGGCCCTCGGGGCCGAGGATGACCACATCGGTGAGAGCGGGACCGTAGGCGGCACCGCCGGCTGCCGGGCCGAGGACGACCGAGATCTGCGGGATCTTGCCGCTGGCCTGGGTCATCACGTGGAAGATGCGGCCGACCGCGTGCAGGGACAGCACGCCTTCGGCGAGCCGGGCGCCCCCGGAGTGCCACAGCCCGATGATCGGGACACCGTCGGTGATCGCGCGGTGATAGGCGTCGACGACCACACGGCAGCCGAGGTCGCCCATCGCGCCGCCCATGACGGTGGCGTCCGAGCAGAAGGCGACTGCCCGGGTGCCGTCGACCTCGCCGACGGCGGCCAGCATGCCGGAGTCGTCGTCAGGGGAGATGAGCTCGAGGGTGCCCGCGTCGAAGAGCGCCCCGAGGCGGGCTACAGGGTTGCGCGGGTCCTGGTCGCGCGGAAGCTTCTGCTTCTTCGCGGGGGCAGGCGCGGAGGTGGTGATGGTCATCAGGCGATGTCCTGTCGATCGGCGCCGAGTGGGCGCCGTCCAGCCTCTGGGCTGGCCGGGCGCCGCCTCGACGGCAGAGTGAGGTTCTTCCGAGAGGCGGCATCTAGGTGCGCGATGGGCATCGCGCAGCCGGTGCCCGGCCGGCAGGACATGCCCTACAGGCTCCCGTAGATCACCGCGACGTTCGCGCCGCCGAAGCCGAAGGAGTTGTTGAGGGCCGCGATGTCGCCGGCCGGCAGGTCGCGGGTCTTGGTCGCGATGTCGAGCTCGACCGCGGGGTCGAGGTTGTCCAGGTTGATGGTCGGCGGCGACTGGCGGTGATGGATCGCCTTGACGGTCGCGACGGTCTCGAGGGCACCTGCCCCACCGAGCAGGTGACCCGTCATGGACTTGGTCGAGGTGACCACGACGTTCTCGACATGGTTGCCGAGGGTGGCGTGGAGCATGAGGCCCTCGGCGATGTCGCCCTGCGGGGTCGAGGTCGCGTGGGCGTTCACGTGGACGATGGTGCTCGGGTCGACGTCGCCGTCCTCGAGCGCGGCCTTGATGGCACGGCTGCCGCCGCGGCCCTCGGGGTCGGGTTGAGCGATGTCGTGGGCGTCGGCGGTCACGCCGGCGCCGAGGACCTCGGCGTAGATCCGGGCGCCGCGCGCCTGAGCGTGCTCGAGCTTCTCGAGCACGACGATGCCCGCGCCCTCACCGAGGACGAAGCCGTCACGACCGGTGTCCCAGGGGCGGCTGACCGTGGTCGGGTCGCCACCGTCGGGGCCGGACGCGGTCTTGGACAAGGCCATCATGTTGGCGAAGGCCGCGATCGGCAGCGGGTGGATGGCTGCCTCGGTGCCACCGGCGAGCACGACGTCGGCGCGCCCCAGACGGATCTGGTCGGCGGCCAGTGCGATCGCCTCGGAACCGGAGGCGCAGGCGGAGATCGGGGTCTGAGCCGCGGCGCGGGCGCCGTAGGTCAAAGAGATGTTGGCTGATGAGGCGTTGGCCATCAGCATCGGGACGGACAGCGGGCTGACCCGGCGCGGTCCCTTGGCCAGCAGGATGTCGTAGTTGTCGAGCAGGGTGGTCACGCCGCCGATACCGGTGGCGACGGCGACGCCGAGGCGCTCGCCGTCGAGGCCCGCCTCGGTGGCCGTGCCCTCGAAGCCTGCGTCCTTCCAGGCTTCGGCCGCGGCGACCACGGCGAACTGTGCGGAGCGGTCCAGGCGCCTGGCCTTGACCCTCTCCAGAACCTCGGACGGTTCGACGGCGATGCGGCCGGCGATGCGTACGGGAAGGTCGTTGGCCCACTCCTCAGTGAGCTCGCGGATGCCGGAGCGGCCTGCGATCAAGGCATCCCAGGTGGTGGCTACGTCTCCGCCGACCGGGTTGGTGGTGCCCAATCCGGTGATGACTACTCGGGTGCGGCTGCTCATGTGGTCTCCGTGGGGTGGTTGGCGCGTCGGGTTCAGGTGAGGAAGGTCCGGCGACTCGGCCTGGGAGGGTTGGCCGAGCCGCCGGGGCGCGTCAGGCGTTCGCGGAAGCCTTCTCGATGAAGCTCACCGCGTCGCCGACGGTCTTGAGGTTCTTGACCTCCTCGTCGGGGATGGAAACGCCGAACTTCTCCTCGGCAGCGACGACGACCTCGACCATGGACAGCGAGTCGACGTCGAGGTCATCGACGAAGGACTTGTCGAGCTGAACGTCGGCGACATCGATGCCGGCGACCTCGTTGACGATCTCGGCGAGGTCGGAGCGGATCTCTTCGGTGGTGGCCATGTGTGGTGGTTCCTCTCGGATTTTTGTGTGCTGAAACTGTGGGACTGAATGCAGGCTAAGGGACGACGACGACCTGGGCGGCGTAGACCAGCCCTGCGCCGAAGGCGATGAGCAGGGCGGTGTCACCGGATTTCGCCTGGCCCTGCTCGATCATCCGCTCCAGGGCGAGGGGGACCGAGGCGGCCGAGGTGTTGCCCATGGTGGCGATGTCGCGGGCGATCTCGACCGTCGCCGGAAGCTTCATGGAGCGGGCCAGGGCGTCGACGATGCGCATGTTGGCCTGGTGAGGCACGAAGCAGTTGAGCTCGTCGGCGGTGATGCCGGCCTTCTCCAATGCCTCTTGGCCGACCTTGGCCATTGCGTAGGAGGCCCATCGGAAGACGGGGTTGCCTTCCATCGTCAGCCATGGGGTCTCCTTGGCCTCGATCGCGTCGAACCAGTCGGGGGTCTGGATGTGGTTGGCCTTGTCGCCGGAGGAACCCCACACGACCGGGCCGATCCCGGGCTCCTCGCTCGGGCCGACGACCGCGGCGCCCGCGCCGTCGGCAAAGATGAAGGCAGTGCCACGATCGTGCGGGTTGGTGATGTCGGAGAGACGCTCGACACCGATGACGAGTACGTTGCTGGCGCTGCCGCCGCGGATCATGTCGCTGGCCATCGCGATGCCGTGACAGAAGCCCGCGCAGGCTGCTGAGACGTCGAAGGCGGCCGGGTGGTCGGCTCCGAGCTCGTCGGCGATCAGCGCGGCGACTGCAGGCGTCTGACGCAGGTGGCTGACCGTCGCGACCAGGACGCAGTCGATCTGGTCGATGCCGATGCCGGCATGCTCGAGCGCCTTGCGCGAGGCGGCGACCGACATCATCTGTACGGTCTCCTCCTCGGTAGCCCAGCGACGCTCGGTGATGCCGGAGCGGGTGCGGATCCACTCGTCGGAGGAGTCGATCAGGTCGACGATCTCGCTGTTGGGGACCACCCGGCTGGGGCGGTAGCCACCGACGCCGAGAATGCGGGCGTGCGGGGAACCTGTAGGGGCTGAGATCACGAGTGCTGCGCCCCCGTCGGGTGCAGGCGGAGCAGCGGCTGACCGGGGGAGACGAGGTCGCCGTCCTCGACCAGCCACTCGATGATCTCGCCGCCGTGGGCGGAGGTGATCACGATGGCGTCGCGGAGGCTGGCGATGGCGCCGATGTCGGTGCCGGCGGGGATCACGTCGACCTCGGAGACGGCCTCGGAGAGCTTGAACGTGCCCTTTGCCGGGGAGACGACCAGCCGCCACGTGGGCGTGGTCTCGATCAGGTTGGTCTCGCCGTGCTTCTCGACGAACGCGCGGGCGTCCTCGAGCTGGTCGGGAGTCTTGAGCGCGAAGGTCTCGACGCCCTTGAGAGCACGCTTCGCGATCCCGGTCAGGGTGCCGGCCGGCGGCATCTCCAAGATGCCGGTCACACCGATGTCGGACATGGTGTCGAGGCAGAGGTCCCAGCGGACGGGGTTGGCGATCTGGCCGACGATCCGGCCCAGCGCCTTGGCGCCGTCGTGGACGATCTGGCCGTCCTTGTTGCTGATCAGGCGCGTACGCGGGTCGTGGGTCGTGACGCTCTGGGCCAGCCGGGCCAGGTGGCCGACGGCGGGCTCCATGTGCTCGGTGTGGAAGGCACCGGCGACGCTGAGCGGCATCAGCCTGGCCTTGGCGGGCGGCTCCGCCGCGAACGCCTCGAGCTGCTCGAGCGTCCCCGCGGCGACGATCTGGCCGGGGCCGTTGTCGTTGGCAGGGGTGAGGCCGTGCTTCTCGATCGAGGCGAGCACCTCGTCGCGGTTGCCGCCGAGGACCGCGGTCATGCCGGTCGGCGTCTTCGCAGCGGCCTCGGCCATGGCCTTGCCGCGCTCACGCACGAGCACCATCGCCTGCTCGGCGCTGATCGCGCGGGCGCCCGCGGCGGCGGTGATCTCACCGACGCTGTGGCCGGCGACGGCGCCGATCTTCGCGAAGGCGTCCGCGGGATGCGGGAAGAGTTGAAGAGCCGCGACCAGACCGGTGGCGACCAGCAGCGGCTGGGCGATCTCGGTGGCGCGGATGGTCTCTGCGTCGGCATTCGTACCGTAGTGGATCAGGTCGATGCCTGCGACGGTTGAGAGCCACTCCATACGAGCGGCGAAAGCGGGGTCCTCCAACCACGGGGTGAGGAATCCTGGTGTCTGAGCACCTTGTCCTGGGGCGACAATGACGAGCACGAGACGATACTCCCGTCTGGAGGGGTGTCGGAGCACCTTCGGCGGCGACGAACATCTGTCCTGCAACCTTGTAGGTGTCCTACAAAAAGGCGTGCCGATTGTCTCAGTGGTCCTGTTGCCGGCCGAGGATCAGGGCGACCTGCAGGGTGAGCGCGTCGCGAGAGTCGGTCGGGGCGAACCCGGTGAGCTCGGCGACCTGCTTGAGCCGGTAGCGCACGGTGTTGGGATGCACGAACAAGGTGCGCCCGGTCGCCTCGAGGCCACCGCCGGCGGCGAAGTACGCAGCCAGGGTCTCGATCAGGGTGCTGCGAGCCTCCACCAGCGGCTGGTAGAGATGCTCGATCAGGTAGCGATGGGCCCACGCGTCGCCGGCCAGCGCACGTTCGGGCAGGAAGGACTGGCTCAGGGCCGGGCGAGGCGCATCGGGCCATCCGGGCGCTGCCCGATAGGCCGAGAGCGCAGCCCGAGCGGAGTTGGCGGCGGTCGCCAGTCCGGCGGCCACCGGTCCGACCACGACGGGGCCGTCGGCGAAGAGATCGGCGATGCGGCCGGCCGCCTTCAGCGGATCGTCGATGCCGCCGAGCAGGGCCACGAGCCGGTCTCCCTGGACGGCGCACAGGGTGTGCAGACCGTGGGCGCGGGCGCGGCGGCGTACCTCCTCCATGGCGGCGTCGAGGCCGATCCCCTCGGGGGCGTGGCCCAGCACCGCGCACAGAGGCAGGTCGGCGTCCCAGCCGAGCGCGCTGGCGCGGGAGAGGACGACCTCGTCGGTCTCGGCGCGCAGGACGGCGTCGACCACGAGCGCCTCGAGCCGGGCGTCCCAGGCACCACGCTGCTCGGCGGCGCGGGCGTAGACCTCGGCGGTGGCGAAGGCGACCTCACGGGCGTAGCGGCCGATCGCCTCGTGCACGTCGGCGGCGTCCTCGGGGCCGAGGAGGTGGTCGATGTTGGCCTCGACGACCTCGATCGAGAGTCGCACCAGGTCGACGGTCTGCTGGAGAGTGATGATGCCGGTCAGCGCCCGGGGCGCGACGCCGAACATCGACGCGGCCAGGTCGGGCTTGGCGGTGTCGGCGGAGGCGCCGCCGGCGTACCAGCCGACGAACTCCTTGATGCCCGTCTGGACGATCAGACCGACCAGGGAGCGGTTCTTGGCCGAGAGGTCCTTGAATGAGAACGACCAGTCGGCCGGCTTCCTGCTCGACGAGCTCGCCCGCGGAGCATGAGCCCGTCGGTGGCTCTGGGGGTTCGAGGCGATGTGAACGCTAACATATTGCCGGCGGATTACCCCTGTGTTCCCGTGGACCCGATTGACCCTCGCGGTTACGCGGGCGGG
>NZ_JBEXSD010000110.1:0-7519 GCF_040613495.1 Nocardioides sp. NPDC006273
GCCTGAGCGGCAAGGAGCGGCCCAAGGTCTGCTTCGTCGCCACCGCGAGCGGGGACGCCGACAGCTATCACGACAAGTTCCTCGCCGGGCGGCCCTTCTCCGGCTACGGCTGCCTGACCGGGCAGGGCAACGGCGCCCGTTCGGGGCGCAGCACCTCGCGCACCCGGCGGATCAGTCCGGTCTCCCTGTCCACCAGGCGTTCGACGTCCAGGGCTCTGACCGGTTGACGGCCCGGTCCGGGCTCAGCCGGCAACTTCCGTGACGCCGAGGGCAAAGTTCCCGTGGCCGACCCCGTTGCCTGCGAGGCCGACGGTGAGCACTCCCGCTCCCTCCAGCCAGTGCGCCATCTTCAGGCCGCCGACATCCATCGGGCGCAGTCCGAGGCTCTCGATGAATGCCGCCACTTCAGCCTTGGCCTGCGCACCGTCGCCAGCGAAGAAGACGTCGGGGCGGCCCTCCTCCAGGACGTTACGAAAGATGGTGTTGAAGGCTTTGAACACGCTGGCGCCGGCCGGAGCCACCTTGGCGACCTCTTGCGCGATCGAGGTGGTCGCCTCGCTGTGGGCAAGTCCGTCGAACGTCGCGTTGAAGGGGTTGCTGATATCGATGATGATCTTGCCCGCGAGGGCGTCCCCGTACTCGGCGACTGTCGAGACCACACCGGCGTACAGCATGGCGGTGATGACGATGTCCCCGGCCGGGACGGCGCCCCACTCACCTGCGGTGGTGCCGCCGCCCAGGGTCTTGGCTAGGGCCTCGGCCTTGGACTGATCGCGTGCCATGATCTCGACGGCGTTACCGCCTGCCACTGCGCGCGTGCCGATCGTGCGGGCCATGTTCCCCGCACCGATGAAGGTGATGGTGCTCATGGGCTGTGCCTCTTCCTGTTCTCCGGCGCCCGTTCGCCAGGCGCTGCTCTGGCTAGTTGTGTGGTTCGGTCTCGTTCGTGTGGTTCAGATGGCGGTCGTGCCGCCGTCGGCGACCAGCTCCAGGCCGTTGACGTAGCTGGAGTCGGCGGAGGCCAGGAACAGGGCGATGCTGGCGATCTCCTCGGGCCGGCCCATCGTTCCGCGAGGGATGAGTGACTCGAATGCGGCGCGCGTCTCTTCGTCGAACAGCTCTTCCTGCTTGGCGGTGCCGACCTGCCCAGGGGTCAGGACGTTCACCCGGATCTTGCGGTCTCGCAGCTCGTTCAGCCAGACACGGGCCCAGGCCTGCTGGACGGCTTTGCTTCCCGCGTACAGACTCCAGCCGGGGAAGGCCCCGAGGGACGCGTTGGACCCGGTCATGAGGATCGAGCCGTGGTCGTTGATCAGTGGCATGGCCTTCTGCACGGTGAACAAGGTGCCGCGCGCATTGAGCGAGAAGGAACGTTCGAACTGTTCCGCTGTGATCTCGCCGAGGACGGCAGGTTCTCCCATCCCGGCGCTGGCCCACAGCACATCGATCGAGCCCTTCTCGCGCTTGACGATGTCGAACAGGCGATCCAGGTCGTCCAGATCGGACGCGTCGCCTTGGACAGCGGTGACGTTGCGGCCGATCAGCTCGACCGCGTCGTCCAGCGCTTCCTGCCGCCTGGCCTGGATGAAGACATACGCGCCTTCCTCGACGAACAGCTGGGCGCCGGCCAGTGCCAAGCCGGTGGATCCACCGGTGATCACCGCGACTTTTCCATCGAGCTTTCCCATGGTCACTCCTTTGAATAGATGAGTTCTCGAAATGGGAAAGGAGAAAGCCCAATTCTTTGATGTGCTAATCCTGATTTGGGCACTGCTATCAGATTCCGATCCCGAATTCTTGGACCGATTTCTCTCGGCCTCGTAAACCATGACACCGGCCTTGAGTGCACGTCCAAGACCTATTTCCGCCGTGGTGATACCCTCGAGGCATTGCCGGACCGGGAGGCTCCATGGATCTGGACCTGCGCAAGCTGCGCTACTTCGTCGCCGTCGCCGACAGGCTGCACTTCGGCCGCGCCGCCGATGACTTGCACATCGCGCAGCCGGCGCTCAGCCGGCAGATCCGTGCGCTGGAACAGGATCTCGGCGCCCCCTTGTTCATCAGGGACAGCCACGGCGTAACGCTGACTGACGCGGGCCGACAGCTGCTGGACGACGCCGGTCCGCTGCTTGCCTCCGCACACGCGGTCCGGCGCCGGGTTTCCGTGGCCACCCGTGGCGGCCAGCGGCTGGTAGTCGGCTTCCGGGCCGGCATCCCGGTCATCCCTGCAGCGCGGGCGTTCGAAGTCCAGCATCCCGACGTAGTCGTGGACGTGCAGCGCATGGAATGGGACGACCAGGCTCCGATGCTCCTCGACGGCCGCGTCGACGTCGGCTTCGTGCGGCTGCCCATCGACGAGACCGGCCTACGTCTGACTCCGCTCTACACCGAGCCGCTCATGGTGGCGCTGCCCGCCGACCACCGACTGGCTGGCAAGGATGAGGTCAGCGAGGCCGACCTGGCCGGTGAGTCGCTGATCTGGCATGCCGACCCGAGTACGCATCCCACCCGGCGCCCACACCCCGACTCCGGACTCCGAGCACGCGGCGTGGAGGAGAAGCTCGAGCACGTCGCGGCCGGCCGCGGCATCTCGTTCGTGGGGCGTTCGGAAACCGTGTTCTACTCACGCCCGGACATCAGTTATGTGGCCGTCTCAGATCTCGCGCCCGACCATGTATTCGTCGCAATGGCGAAATCGCGCACCTCGCCGCTGGCCGACGACTTCTTTGCCGCGGCTCAGGCAACGGCCGAGATCACGGCCGAATGCGGGAACCATGAGATGTGGCAGCTCGCGAATGACGCCATTTCAAAGCGCAGTTGAGCGGTTCCGCTGAAACAAACAGCCGCGGCCTCGACTTTCAGACCCCGGGCTGACCTGATTGCTGGGTGAGCTCGTCGCCGGCCCCGGCCGAGCCGCCCCGGTGGACAGCGTGATCAGCGCGGCGACCGCGATGGCCACCGCAGTGACGACGACGGTCGCGGACCAGCCGACCAGTTCGACCGCGGCCGCGCCGAACGCGGTCCCGAGACTCCCGCCGATGAAGTAGACCAGCATGTACGTGCTGTTGTAACGCGCGGGGGCAGCGGGATCGATGGCCAACACGGTGCTCTGGTTGGCCACCTGAGCGGCGAACAGACCGGCATCGAAGAGGGCAAGGCACGCCAGCGTCGCGATGGTGCTCGGCAGCGCGAAGGTCAGGGCCGTCGCCGAAGCGCCGGCGACGGCCAGACCCACCAGGATCACCCGCCTGGCCCCCACACGATCAGTCCAGGCACCGGCGGCCTGAGCAGCCAGGATGCCGGACAGCCCGGCCAGCGCGAAGAGCCCGATCTGAGCAGCGGAGTACGCGTACGGTGGCTCGGACAGGGCTGCTGCGAGGCCTGCCCATACGGCGCAGAACGCGAAGAACCACAGGGCGCCGCGGGCTCCCGCGAGCCGGAGCACGGTGTCGCGTACGAGCAGTCCCGGCAACGACCGAAGCGTGGCGAGGTATCCACGTGTGGACGTTCCCCGCGCGGCGGGGAGGGCCAACACCGAACAGACCGCGACGATTGCGCAGGCGGCCGCGAAAACCAGGACCATGTTGCGCCAGCCGATCTCCTCAGCAAGCCAGCCGCCGACGATCCGACCCGCCAGGATGCCGACCGAGATCCCGGCGGTGACGATACCCAGCACGGTGCCGCGCCGGTGCGTGGGCGCGAGCCGGCCGGCCACCGAGCTCAGGCCGGCACCCACGACCGAGCAGGCTCCGACAACACCGATCAGCAACCCCAGCACCAGGAGGTTGCTGATCACAGCGGTCAGGCCCAGCGCCAGGGACAGGACCCCGAACTGGATCCCGAGCACGCGCCTCGGAGAACAGCGGTCGACCAACGGAACCAACAGGCCCAGCCCGAACATGTAGCCCACCGGGCCGAAGGCCAGGGCCATGCCGACCGCTGTGATCGAGGAGTCGAACGAGTGTGCAACGTCGGCTATCGCGGGCTGCAGCGGGTAGATCGTCGAGGTCCCCAACGCCGCCGCAAGTGCCATGAACCACACGACTGAGCCGCGCAACGGCGCGACAGCGGGAGCCTCAGCGGCAAGGTCAGTGCTCATGCCGACCGACTGTAGGTAGCGGCATCGCGGCACGCTGGCCGGAAACGGACATCACCGTCTGGCCAAGTGCCTATCAGCTCAGACTCCGGATCAACCCTCGCTGTTGATGAGGTACTTCCCGTCGGCGTAGACCAAGCCCAAGGTCACTGTCTCGGTGCCTTGGCGACCGTCCTTCATCGCGTACCGGTAGTTGTAGGTCACCTTGAGCGGGTCGACGCTGGGGGAGACCGACACCACGCTGGTGCTCGCGACGGAGCCCCACCAGGCGCGATAGCCCTCGATGCCGCCGCTGCTGGCCTGGAACGCCGGGGTCAGCATCGAGCTGAAGGTGCCGTCGGGGTTCGCGGGTGCGGAGACGAGATAGCTGCGGATGAAGGCGTCGACGCCATCGGCGGTCGCACCGGCGGTCTCGCTCGCCGTGGGGCTCTCGATGGGGGAGGGGCTGGTCGTCTCGCTGGGCGTGGGCTCCTCGGGGGACTCTTCAGCGGACTCCTCCGGCTCACCGTCCTCGGTCGGCTCTTCGTTCGGCTCCGACAACGGCGATCCGGAGGCGGTCGGCGCCGGGTCGGCCTTCGGGTCGTCGCCACGGTTGGCCCACAGGGCCCCGCCGATCAGCAGCACCAGCGCCGCGGCGACGGCGGCGACCACGACCGGCAACCACCGGCGCCGCGCCGGTGCGCTGGTCGACTGTGCCTGGCCGGATGGGGCCGCCGTCGACGGCTTCGCAACCGCGGCGAGCGTCTGCGTACGCAGCGCGACCGGCTCCAGCTTCTCGTCCGGGAGTCGCCCCGCGAGGAAGTCGACGACGTCCTCGGCAGACCACCGCTCGGCGGGGTCGTAGGCCATCGTGTGCTCGAGCAGCGGCGCGAGCCGGCCGGCCAGTGGCGTACGCGGTGGGTCCTCGTGCACGACCCGATAGAGCGTCGCGAGCGCGTTGTCAGCGACGCCATAGGGAGGCGCGCCCGTCAGCGCCTGGAAGAGCGTGGCGCCCAGCGACCACATGTCGCTGGCCGGGGTGGCCCGCCCGCCGGTGGCGATCTCCGGAGCCAGGTACGCGGGGGAGCCGGTGACCTGCCCGGTCTGAGTGGTCTGGGAGTCGACGCCACGCGCGATCCCGAAGTCGGTCAGCTTGGCGCGGTCGGCGCGGCCGACCACGATGTTGGCGGGCTTCACGTCGCGATGGACGATGCCGGCGGCGTGCGCTGAACGCAGCGCGGAGGCCATCTGACCGATCAGCCTCGCAGCGTCCTCGACGGACATGGGGCCGTCGTCGCGCACCATGTGGGCGAGGGTCTTCCCCTCGACGTACTCCATCACCAGCCACGGCTTGTCGTCGTCGCGCACCAGGTCGAAGACGGCGACCACGTTCGGGTGGACCAGGCGTGCGGCGAGCTGTGCCTCGCGTTCGACGGCGGCATCAGACACGCCGTCGAGCGCGATCAGCTGCTTGAGCGCGACCGATCGCCCCAAAACCTCGTCGGTGGCGAGCCAGACGGCTCCCATCGCTCCCCGGCCGAGCTCCCTCTCGAGCCGGTACCTCCCTGCGATCACCCAGTCCCCTCAAATCTCGTCCACGTTCGCCAGGTCAACTCTAGGGGGTGTCGCCTACTACCCTTGCTTCCGGGACAGCCCGCTCCGGGCCCCGAAAACACCACCTGAGAACGATCTGAAAGGCACCACGTGTCCATCGATCCCACACTCCTCGACGACCTCGAGTGGCGAGGTCTCATCGCCGACTCGACGGACCGCGACGCGCTCTCCGATGCGCTGGCCGGCGGGAGTGTGAAGTTCTATATCGGGTTCGACCCCACCGCGCCGAGCCTGCACATGGGCAACCTCCTCCAGATCACGATGGCGATGCGCCTCCAGCAGGCCGGCCACACGCCTTACGTACTGGTCGGTGGCGCCACCGGCATGATCGGTGACCCCCGCGACTCGGGCGAGCGCACTCTCAACTCGCCCGAGACTGTCAACGAATGGGTCGGGAAGGTCCGCGGCCAGATCGAGCGGTTCGTCTCCTTCGAGGGCGAGACCGCGGCGACGATGGTCAACAACGCCGACTGGACGGCTTCGCTGTCGGTCATCGACTTCCTCCGTGACATCGGCAAGCACTTCCCGGTCAACCGGATGCTCGCCCGCGACACGGTCAAGAAGCGCCTCGAGGACGGCATCTCCTACACCGAGTTCTCCTACATCCTGCTGCAGTCGATGGACTACCTGAATCTCTTCCGTACGCACGGGGTGAGTCTTCAGTTCGGCGGCTCGGACCAGTGGGGCAACATCACCGGCGGCGTCGAGCTGGTCCGCCGGGTGACCGGTGAGACCGTGCACGCGTTCACGACCCCGTTGATCACGAAGGCCGACGGCACCAAGTACGGCAAGACCGAGGGCGGCGCCCTCTGGCTCGATCCGACGATGATGTCGCCCTACGCCTTCCATCAGTTCTGGCTCAACGTCGAGGACGTCAAGGTGGGGGAGATGCTGCGCGTCTTCACCTTCCTGTCGCACGAGGAGATCGAGAGCCTGGAGGCACAGCACGCGGAGAAGCCGTTCCTGCGCGTGGCCCAGAAGGCGCTCGCCGATCACATGACGACTCTCGTCCACGGGGCAGGGGAGACCGAGCAGGCAAAGCAGGCCGCGGCCGCGCTCTTCGGCGGCGGCGACCTGGCGACCCTGAGCAGTACGACGCTGGCCGCTGCGATCACCGAGGCCGGTGCCGTCGAACTGGAGCGTGGTGAGGAGCTGCCGACCTACGTCGACCTCTTCATCGCCGCCGGCCTCGTCTCCTCCAAGGGGGAGGCACGACGGACCATCTCCGAGGGCGGGGCGTACGTCAACAACGTCCGTGTGGAGGACGCCGAAGGCTCGCTCGGCGAAAAAGAGCTGCTCGGTGACGGCTGGGTCGTCCTGCGCAGGGGCAAGAAGAAGTTCGCCGGCGTGCGCTTGAAGTAGGCGCTGACCTGCGAGGACGCCCCGGGGAAGGTGACTGCCATCCCCGGGGCGTCCTTCGATTTGGCATGTACGTCGCCGAGGCGTAATGTTCATCTGGTCGCCGGGGTGCGGCGGGAAGCAAGCGCGAGTCTTCGGGCGGGCTTCCGGCCCCTGAGTCGGCCACCAACATTCTCGAGCGTCAGCTCGGTTCAGGGTTTCGGTCAGGTCTTCGGATCAGACGAAGGATCCATGGCGGACCAGAGTTTGAATGTCTTGTGCTGTGTTGGTGTGGATATTGCGTTATCCGATAACAGTGTGAATGCGCTGAATTGGACAACAAAGCGAGATCCGATAAAGTCCTCCAGGACGAGGCAGAAGCACCGGAGTTTGACCAGGAAAGCGCGGAACGCGCCGAGTTGGGAAAGCGAAAGTGAGTCTGATAAAGTCTGGCAGGCAGGACCGGAAGAAAGCTTCTGGAGCTGGCAAGGA
>NZ_JBEXSD010000111.1:0-6999 GCF_040613495.1 Nocardioides sp. NPDC006273
ACGGCAACGACCGGAGCGAGGTCGAGCGCCGAGCTTGCTCGTCCGCTCGCGCCGAGCGAGGGAGTCACCGCGCGAAGCGCGGAGGCGGCGGCGTGAGCACGCTCGACCAGCCCCGCCCCCGCCGGGTGACGATCAACGACGTGGCCCGGGAGGCAGGAGTCTCGGTGGCCACGGTCTCGAAGGTGATCAACGAGCGTTACGGCGTCAGCGAGGCGACGAGCGAGAAGGTGCTCGCGGTCATCGAGCAGCTCGGCTACCAGTCGTCGCTGATCGCCTCGAGCCTGCGCCGCAAGTCCACCGGTGTCATCGGCGTGCTCGTCGCCGAGTTCGAGCCCTACTCCGCCGAGCTCCTCAAGGGCATCTCAGCGGCCTTGGACGGCACGGGCTACGAGCTGTTGGCGCATGCCGGACGCACCGGCGCCCACAACCACACCGGCTGGGAGCGCCGCTCGCTCTCCCGCCTCGGCCACACCCTGATCGACGGCGCGATCGTGGTCACCCCGTCCATGATCATCACCGACGAGACCACCATCCCGGTCGTCGCCATCGACCCCCACACCGGACCCGACGGCCCGATGACCGTCGACGCCGACAACACCACCGGCGCCAGGCTCGCCGTCGACCATCTGGTCGGCCTCGGCCACCGGCGCATCGGCTTCCTCGGCGGCCGCCCCGACCTCCGCTCCGCCGGCCTGCGTGAGCAGGGCTACCGCGATGCCCTCCAAGACGCCGGCCTGAGCGTCTCCCCCGACCTGATCCGGGTGGGCGGCTACCACCCTGAGCTCGCCGAGGCACCGGCCCGCGAGATGCTCTCGCTCCCGGCCGGCGAGCGACCCACCGCCGTCTTCGCCGCCAACGACATCTCCGCGATCAAGGTCATCGAGGTCGCCGGCTCGCTCGGCCTTCGCGTCCCCGAGGACCTCTCTGTGGTCGGCTTCGACAACGTACCCGAGTCCCGTGACTCCACTCCCCCGCTCACCACCGTCGCCCAGCCGCTCCACGAGATGGGCCGGGCCGCCCTCGGGCTCCTGCTCGAGCTGCTCGAGGGCAAGCAGACCGAACGCCACCTGCGGCTGCCCGCCGAGCTGGTCGTACGCGGCAGCACCGCTCCGCCGGCCTGAGCCTTCATCACGGTATGCAGCGAAAGGCGCACATCCCGTGCGGAGATCCGCTGGGGATGTGCGCCTTCGCCTGCATACCGTGACGGAGGAACGAGCCCGCTACACGTGCCCGGTAGCCGATGCTCTCCGCCGGGAGAGGGCGTCGACGCTGGCCGCGACCAGGAGGACGAGGCCGGTGACCATCCAGACGGTGCCCTGGGGCTGGTCGAGCAGGCCCATCCCGTTGTCGATGACCGCCACCACGGTGCCACCGATGACGGCATCGATGACCCGGCCCTTGCCGCCGAAGAGCGAGGTGCCGCCGATGACGGCGGCGCCCACGGCGTACAGCAGGGTCGTCTCGCCGCCCGTGTTCGGGTTCACCGAGTTGGTCCGGCTGGCGATCATGATGCCGGCCACGGCAGCCATGGTCGAGCAGAGGATGAAGCACGACAGGCGCACCCGGAACACGTTGATCCCGGCCCTGCGCGCCGCCTCGGCGTTGCCGCCGACCGCGTAGACGTGTCTTCCCCAGGCGGTGCGGGCCAGCATGAAGGTCAGCACGATCAGCAGGCCGACGATCACCACGAGCGAGACCGGCACCCCCTTGAGCGAGGTCAGCGCCGGGTTGCGGCTGCGCTCGACGGAGAGATAGCCGACGACCACGAGCACCACGACGGTCAGCAGCCCGGTCTTCAACGCCCACAGCAGGATGGGCTGCACGGTGAGGTTCTTGGCCCGGCGGCGCGCATCGGTGACGTACGTCGAGGCCGCATAGCCCACGACGCACATGATGCCGAGCGCCCAACCGAGCCAGAGCGGCAGGTTGGCGTTGTTGAGGCCGTTGATGAAGTCGTTGCGGTAGGGAATCGTCCCGCCCTCACCGATCATCGTCAGGAGGACGCCCTGCAGCCCGAGGAACGCGGCCAGGGTGACCACGAACGAGGGGATCCCGAGCCTGGCCACCAGTAGCCCGATGAGCAGACCGATGACCGCTCCGGTGAGCAGCGCCGCTAGCAATGCCGGGACCAGCGGCCACTCCTGCCTGGTCAGGAACACCCCGAGCACCCCCGCACAGGCACCGCCCGCGAACCCCGCCGACAGGTCGATCTCGCCCAGCAGCAGCACGAAGACCAGGCCCATCGCGAGCACGGTCACCCCCGCCGACTGACCGATCAGGTTGGCGAAGTTGAACGAGTTGGTGAACTGGTCGGGTCGCAGCGTGGAGAAGACCACGACCAGCGCGATCAGGCCCAGCACCGCCGGCAGCGAGCCGACCTCGCCACCCCTGAGCTTGGCCAGGTAGGCCCGGAAGATCCCACCCAGCGAGTTGTCCGGATCCGGGTCCGGCACCGAGGCGATCGTCGGGTCATCGGTGTCCAGACTCATGCCGCCACCTCCGCAGCGGAAGGCGAAGAATACGGAAGTGGCGACCTGAGACTTGTTGTCGCTCGCTGGCGCTCGCTCATGCCGCCACCTCCGTAGAGGAAGGCGAAGAACACGGAAGTGGCGACCTGAGACTTGTTGTCGCTCGCTGGCGCTCGCTCATGCCGCGCCTCCTTCGGGAACGACGCCGGTGGTGATCGCCTGCACGACCCGCTCACGCGTCGTGGAGGCGGCCTCGATCTGACCGACCATGGCCCCCAGGTACAGCACCGCGATGTCGTCGGCGACCTCGAAGACGTCGTTGAGGTTGTGGCTGATCAGCAGGACGCCGAGGCCCCGGTCGGCCAGGCGCCGCACCAGCCGGAGCACCTGCTCGGTCTGCGCCACACCGAGGGCCGCGGTCGGCTCGTCGAGGATGACCAGCTTCGAGTTCCACAGCACGGCCCGGGCGATCGCCACGGTCTGCCGCTGGCCACCGGAGAGGGAGGCCACCGGCGTACGCACCGATTTCAGCGTACGCACCGAGAGACCGTCCAACGTCTCGCGAGCACGCTGCTCCATGGTGTCCTCGTCGATCAGCCGCAGCCGGCTCATCTCCCGGCCGAGGAACATGTTGTGCACTACGTCGAGGTTGTCGCAGAGCGCGAGGTCCTGATAGACGACCTCGATGCCGAGCGCGGCGGCGTCCTTGGGGCTGGCCACCTTCACCGGCTGCCCCTCGAAGCGGTAGTCACCGGCGTCGAAGAGATGGATCCCGGCCATCCCCTTGACCAGGGTGCTCTTGCCGGCGCCGTTGTCGCCGACGAGCGCGGTGACCCGGCCCGCCTCCACCGAGAGGTCCACTCCGCGCAGGACCTGCACGGCGCCGAAGGACTTCTCGACGCCGTGCAGCTCCAGCAGCGGACTCACTGAGGCACGCCGTTCTCGGTGCACAGGTCCGCGATCGCACCGGCGCACACCTCGGCGGCGTCGGCCTGGCCGTCCTCGATGACCGACCCGACGGTCTCCTTGGTGACCCAGACGGGCTCGGCGAGCACCGAGGGCACGTCCTTGCCGGCCTCGGTGTCCTCCACGGTGCCGGTGGCGAGCGCGTTGGCGGCGCCCTCGTCCCCGTCGATCAGCGCGATCGCCAGGTCGGCGGCGGCCTTGGCCTCGAGCGCGGTGTTCTTGTAGACGGTGCCGCACTGGAAGCCCTGCAGGATGTTCTGCAGGCCCTCGACCGAGGCGTCCTGGCCGGTCACCGGGATCTTGCCGGCCACCTTGTTGGCCTTCAGCCGGGCGATGATGCCGCCGGCCATGGTGTCGTTGGCCGAGACCACGCCATCGATCTTTCCGGCGTTGGCGGTGTACATCTGGTCGAAGACCTTCCCGGCCTTGGTGGCGTCCCACTCCCCCGACTGGTCGCCGACGAGCTTGTAGGTGCCGTCGGCGATCTTCGCCTCGAGCGCCTTCTCGTAGCCCGACTTGAACAGGGCCGCGTTGTTGTCGGTGGCCGCGCCGTTGACGTAGACGATGTTGCCGCCGCTCTTGCCCGCCGCGGTGATGCACTCGTCGAGTCCCTTGCCCATCAGCTCACCGACCAGCACGTTGTCGAAGGAGACGTAGTAGGAGGCGCCGCCGTTGAGCGTCAACCGGTCGTAGTCGATGCTCGTCACGCCGGCGTCGGCGGCCTTCTTCAGGCAGGCCGCACCCGACTCGGAGTCCAGGTTGGTGATGATGATGACCTTGACGCCCTCGTTGATCATGCTGTCGCACAGCTGACCGAACTTGGCGGTGTCACCCTGCGCGTTCTGGATCGTGGCCTCGAGGCCGGCATCGGTGAACGCCTTCTCCAGGTTGGGTCGGTCCTGCGCCTCCCAGCGAGGAGACGTGGTCGCATCGGGCAGGATCACGCCGACGTCGGTGCCACCTGAGCCGCCCGCGTCGCCGCCACCATCATCCGAGCCTCCACATGCCACGAGCGATGCGGTCGACAGAGTCGCCACCGCGGCGACCGCCATCAGGCGGCCGATCTTGTGCGTGTTCATCGTCGAACTCCTCAGTCTGAGTGTGATCTATGTCACGTCGGGGTGCAACCTATCTTCTTCAGCGGCAGCGTGAGGCGGTTCTGAGGAGATCCCGAGGACCGTTTGATGACAGCCGTACGCCAACAGGTCACCAATGCCCGCTACTGTTCGACGGCTTCCGCCCACCGATGTCCACCAGAACAGCGATCACGTGACCGCCACCTCGGATCTCCGCACGCCCTCGCCCGGCCGCACCGTCAGCGATCCCAACCTCCCCAAATCTGGGCAGACCCGCCCGCCACAGGTCTCCTCCGGCCCGACCGCCGGCCACATCAGTGAGATCCACGGTCTGCGTGGCATCGCGCTGGCGCTCGTGGTCGCCTTCCACCTCTTCGGCAACGGCCGAGTCTCGGGCGGGATCGACGTCTTCCTGGTGATCTCCGGCTTCCTCGCCACCCGGTCGCTGGTGGGCAGGGCCGAGCGTGGCCGGGTCCGGCTGGGCGAGCACTACGGACGTACGTTCGCGCGGCTCGCCGCGCCGGCCCTGATCGTGCTGGCCGCGACGGCCGCGCTGATGGTCGCCTTCATGCCCCAGACGCTGTGGACCCAGACGACCCGCGAGATCATCGCGGCCGCGACATACACGCTCAACTGGGAGCTCATCGCCAATCAGCTCACCTACGGCGCGGCGGGGCCGTCATCGACTCCCGTGCAGCACTTCTGGTCGCTCGCGGTGCAGGGCCAGTTCTTCCTGCTGTGGCCGCTGGTCGTCGTCGGGCTCGCCCTCGGACTCCGCGCGGTGGCCCGCGGACCGCTGCGCGGCCGCCTCGATCTCGCACGCGTGCTGTTCGTGCTGACCGCGGCCGCGTTCGCGATCTCCTTCGTCTACGCGATCAAGGTCTCCGGCGCGGACCAGGCCGCGGCGTACTTCAACTCCATCACCCGCTTCTGGGAGATCGCCGCCGGCGGCCTGACCGCGCTCGCCCTGCGCCGCCTGAACCTGCCCGAGCAGATCAAGCCGTACGCTGCGTGGACCGGGCTCGCTCTCGTCGTGACCTGCGGTTTCGTGATGGACGGCGCCGACCGGTTCCCGGGTCCGGCAGCCCTGTGGCCGGTCGCCGGGGCGCTGCTGGTGATGATCGGGTCGACGCCGTCGCCGCGCGGGCCACGCCGCCTGCTGGCGACCCGTCCGCTGCGGTTCGTCGCCGACATCTCCTACGAGCTCTACCTGTGGCACTGGCCGCTGCTGATCGTCTGGCTCTACTACTCCGGCGGCGAGCGCCTCACCATCGCGTCGGCGGGGGGCGTGCTGGTCGTCTCGGCCGTGCTCGCCTGGGCGACCAACCGGTTGGTGACCCGACAGGTACAGACGTACGTCATCAAGCCCGGCGGGCCGCGGGCACTGATCGCGACCGCCGCCGCTCTCGGGATCGCCCTGGTCGCAGGGGTCCAGGGCCTGAACGCGATCGACCGGTCCGAGCAGCGGGCGATCGAGGATTCGGCCCGGCTGGCAAGTGCCGATCCCTACGCCACCGAGTGTCTCGGCGCCGCTGCGATGGCTGCGGCCGTCGAGGCGAGGAGCTGCGAGAACCCCGCGCTCGAGGGCCGGATCAGCCCGGCGATCGCAGCGATCGGGAACGACGAGGACAACCAGCCGAGCTGCTGGTCGTTCAAAGAGCGCCCGGTGCGCTTCACCGCCTGCCCGCAGGGCACTCATCAGGGTTACACCAAGCGGATGCTGGTCGTCGGCGACTCCCACGCGGTCGCGCCCGCCGGCGCGTTCGACCTGGTCGGCAAGGAGCACGGCTGGCGCATCGACGTCGCCGCCCGCGCCGCCTGCCACTGGAGCCACCGCGAGCTCGGCTGGAACTTCGGCGACAACCGAGCCGCCTGCAGGGCGTGGAACGACCAGCTCGAGGCGTACCTCGCCGCCCCCGAGCAGAAGGATCTCGACGCCATCATCGTCACCCACTCGGCGCGGAAGATGACCAAGCCGATCGGCAGCGAGACCCGTTGGGAGGCGACCGTCAACGGCATGGTCGAGGCATGGGCGGCTCGCCCCTCCACCGATGTCAAGATCATCGCGCTGACCGACAACCCCATGTTCGAGCCCGACACCGCCGCCTACCTGCGCAAGGACCTGGGCTGCATCTCCCGGCACAGCCCCGAGACCGCCGGCCGGGCATGCGGCAAGCCGCGCGCCGAGGTGCTCATGGACGACCCGCACCACGAGGCGATCGCGCGCGACCCGAACGGCGCCATCGTCGACCTCACCCATCTCTACTGCGACGACGACTTCTGTCCGGCGGTGATCGGCAACGTGATCGTCTACCGCGACGGCAATCACCTCACCGCCCGCTATGCCCGTTCCCTGGCCCCCTACCTCGGTCAGGAGCTGGCCAGGATCGTCGGCTAGATGTGATGCCCAGCCAGGTTGTTCAACCTGGTGATGGGTGCGGCCTTCCCGATTGCTGAGTGGGGTCGGTGATGGTTGTACTCGTGGACCC
>NZ_JBEXSD010000112.1:0-6639 GCF_040613495.1 Nocardioides sp. NPDC006273
GGCGGTTTGTAAGGGCCGCCCGGCACGTCGGCGTGTTACGCCTTGCGGGTGACGGCCTGGTAGGTACCGCCCTTGGGGGACTTGGCGAGGAGCTGGCGGACCTTGATGAGGCCGCCTTCCTCGTGGGTGACGAACTCCTCGCCGCCGCCCCGGTAGGTGACCTTGTAGTCGGTCAGGGTCTTGGCTCGTCCGCAGCAGCTCATGTCATGCCTCCTGGTTGGTTGTGGCGAGGGCCCAGCGCAGTCGCGCGCGGGCGATGTCGGTCTCGTCCTTGATCACGTTCGCGGTGCTGCGAAAGTGATCCCCCTGCTGCGGCGTGATGCCGAAGTTGCCGATGAGGGCCCGCTGGGCGCCGGCCGCAAAGTGCACCCGAGCGCGCGGAACGGGGAAGCCCGGCGTGTTCACGCTGCACACGCCGATCAGCTCCAGGGAGCCGCCCACCCGCCGCCAGTCGCCGGACACGGGCGACGAGCGGAACACGTCCAGGGCCTCGGGGGTGGCGCCGGGGAGAAGCCATCCGGCGACCCAGATGCCGTACTCGTCCTCGCCCGCGACGACGCGCGCGACGGCGGCGGCCGGGTCGTCGTAGTGCTCCTGTGCGGCCCGGAACGCGAGCTGCGCGTCCGCGTGCCGGGGCCCGGCGACGAGCGTCCCCACGGGCAGCGTGGCGCCGTCGGCGGTGCGCTGCTCGGCGACGTGGAAGTACGTGTACCCGGTCGGGCTGGACGGCGGGGTGACACACCCGGGCAGACCAACGTGGCAGGTGTCCCACCCGGCGATGTGCCCGAAGACCCTGCCCGTGTCGGTGACGACGAGCGGCGTCAGCTGGTCAACGTCCGGCCGCTGGAACCAGTCCGCTGGCGGGAGCGCTTCCGGGCTCGCAGAAGCGTAGAGCCACTCGTCGACCCCGGCCGGAACGTCCGCGCCCTCCATCACAACCGGCAGCGGGTCGAGGGTGAGGGACACGTCCGCGAACGCCGGGATGCTGACCAGCGTGGCCCCGGCAACCCGCCACCGGGTGATGATCAGCCGCTCGTCCTCGTCCATCACGTACTCGATGTCATCGAGGTCCACCGACGGCCCGACCACGCCCGCCTCCAGCAGCTCGATCACGTCAGTGCCGTAGGCAGCGTCGAGCATCGAGCCGGTGGCCGTGACCATGCCGTCGGCGATCCGCAGCGTCTCGATACGGCCGACAACCTGCGAGCCGCCGTGACCGTCCTCGCTCTTCTGCTGAAACATCAGCGGCAGCGGCAGGTCGCGGGACGAGCCGCCTGCGGGGTCGATGATGCGGCCGTCGCCGGTGGGCACACCCAGCCGAGCCAGCACCGCACTCCACGTCCTAGCCATCAGAACCCTCGCTCTCGTGAATCTGGTGGACGATGAGAGCCGTCTCCATGTCCATGCCGTCGGGGAGCTCGGGGATGTCCATCCAGCGAGCCAACGGGTCCCGCACGGCTTCCAACCATGCTGCGACGATCTCTGCCTTCATGGGTCCTGCCTGTCTGTCCAGTCGATCTCTTCTCCGAGCACCACCGGGAACAGTGAGCACCGGCAGTTGATGACCTCCCCGGCCGGGCCGCGCGGGTCCCCGGGGAAGAGCAGCGAAGCGCCGCCAACGACGAACGGCTCGGACAGGAGTGTCCGCTGCTTGTCCGCCTCCACGTGCGTCGGCCGGGTACGCGGATCCGCTGTAGAGATCCACTGCTTGAACGGCGCCGGATCCCCACGGTCCGCCGCCTCCAGCTGAGCCGATCGCAGCACGCCCGCGTTGACGGCTGCGATTGTCTCCGTCCGCGCCACCGTCACCGCCCTGTTCGGCCACCGCTCCGACCCCGTCGCGGTGAGCACGGTGGACACCCGCGCGGCGATGTCCGGGATCGACTCCTGCTCCCGGATCCCCCGCTCCAACTCCGCGACGATCAGCCCGTACACCTCATCAGGTAGACGCACCAACCGGTTGCCCGCCTCGTTCAGGTACTCCGACACCCACGGATCCGACGCCGGCACACCCGGCCGACGGATCCGACGCGCGGCCCGCTGGAGGATGCCGTCCACCACTGGCATGACCTCGACGTCCACCTGCTCGGTCCAGAAGGCCTGGTGGTCGGAGACGCGGCCGGGGTCCACCGTGCCGTCGCGGAGGACGGCGGGGCGGACGCGGTCGAGCCAGCGGGTGAGAGAGCGGAACCAGGTGCGCTTCACGCGGTCCTCGCCCTCGCGGATGAACGCCTCCGCGCGCAATCGCTGGGGTAGCCCGTCATCGGGTGGCAACGTTGTCACCGCATGGCCTCGGTGAGCATGTTGGTCAGCACGGTTCGGTTGTGGGGCTCGCGCGTGTACAGCCGGTTGCGGACGTAGGTCTTCAGCACTGCACGCAGCGTGCCCTCGTACAGGCCGAACGCCTCGGCTACGGGGCCAACGAACTGAAAGGATCCCTCCAGCAGACGGCCGTCATCTCCCGAGGACTCCAGCTTCGTGTGCAACTCGTGCTTGGGAACGTTGGCGAACTGGCCCCGGTTCTCCCGCGTGAGCAAGCGCCCGCCCGCGCGCGACAGGGCATCGAAGACGAGCAGCTCAGCCGCCGCCGTCAGCCCGTCCGGGACCGCCTCAGGCTCCGGCTCCGTCCCCTGCGTGGACGGCAGCGCACGCGACGACTCCGCCGGCTCCAGCTGGCCGCCCTCAATCTCACCCGACGCGCCCGTTGCCTCCGGCGCCACGACTACCTCAAGGCCCATGGCGGCAGCCACGTTCGGGTCGCTGAGAAGCGACGGGGCACCGATGACGATCTTCTCCAGCAGCCGCCTCGTGTACTCCTCCTGGTCCGGCGCCGCATCCACCGGGATCCCGTTCTCCGCCAGCATGTACTCGTCCGAGATGAGCAGCCGGTCGTGGAGGTCGCGCAGGTTCTCGGTGTCGTCGGGGCGGGCCACGATCTTCGTGGTGTCCCAGCCGACCTCGTAGGTGGCGGCCTGCTCCTCGGTCATCCCCATGGCGACGAGCGCGGGCCGGAACCACTGCTCCGTCAGGGCGTCGCCGAGGGCCTGGAGCAGCGGCTCGATGAAGATCTTGTACGTGGACTCCTCGACCTGCCACGCCGACCAGTGGTTCGACTCGCCCTGCGTGCCGGCCGCAATGTCCTTCGGCATGTCGAGCGTGTTGGCCAGCCGGGCGAGGGCCCTGTCGCGGAGGTCGTCCAGGCCACCCACAAACTCGGTGATCGGATTGATGAACGCCATTGCCCCACCGCTGGCGATCATGTCGGCAGGGGCGTTGATCGTGATAGGGACCACGGCAGACGGTGTACCCGGCTGCTGAATGGTGGCTTCGGCGGCCGCAAGCAACTCGTCCATCAAGGCGAGTGCGGTGGTGTCGTGTTCCCCGCGGGGGAGATCCAGTTCGTCAGCCAGCAGGAGGAGGCCAGCCAGCGCGAGGCGTGAATCCAGCTGGGCGGCGATGGTCTGGCCAGCCTTCTCGATCTCACGACAGACGGGCAGGGCGGGGCGGACGGCTGAGTCGGCCTGGATGAAGTCGGCCGGATGCGGAGACCAGACGCGGAAGAGCCGCGACTTGCTGTCGAGCTGGACGTCGACGCCGATCTTGGGGTCGCGGTACTCCCACTTGGCGTCAGCGCCGTTGCCCTTGGACTTGACCTGCGACGGGGGGAGCACGATCCACTCATCGGGCTGCGGCCGCCCCTGGATCGGAGGGCGCGGGCGGACGATGACCCACGCCTCACCCGGGACCTGCCAGCACAGGGCCAGGACCTTCAGGAGGGTGGCGCGCTTCGCCGCCCCACCGAGCACCTGTGCGGCGGCCTGCATGGCGATCGCGTTCTCCGACGGGCCGGTCGGCGTGCCCGTGGCGGGGTCCAGCTCGGTCGCGTGAATGTCAGCCTGGCTGACCGCGTTGGCGATCCATACCAGCGGCGACCGCAGCTCACCGATCGCGTCGTAGTAGTACCAGCCCTGCCGCTGCCAGTCGGAGTTGGCGGACTGCTTGCGGGCCCGGTCGGCGAGCTTCACGCCGGGGCCGGCCATGGGCATGGCGGCGGCGGTGATGGCCCGTGGGACAACGGTGGTGTCGGCGGTCTCGGGGAGCAGCGGTCCGCCGTCCCTGCGCCTGCGGAAGATCGCCATCAGTCGTCACCCTCCTTGGACGCCAGCCAGCCGGTCACGTACGAGAAGGCGAGCGCCATGAACACCGCGTCGTCCCACGACCACCGGCCCGCCGCGGCCCCGTAGACGGCCGCGAGCGTGCCTACGTACATGGACACGCACCAGTCGCACACCACGACGTAGGCGCGGAGGCTGTCGTCCGGGAGGGCGCGCAGGACAGCTCGCCGCGGCGCCTGAAGGATGCGGTCGCGGGTGATCAGTCGGGTGACGCGGGCCGTGGCCAGCGCCATCACCACCATCAGCACAAGCGGATACGTTTCCATTTCCATCCCATCATGCCCGCTGCGAGCGGGCTTTGAGTGCCGGGTGCTGCCCAGAGACCCGTCCGGCGCGTCGGGCTGCGGTGTGCGGGTTGACCAGCTCGGTACGCGTACCGCGGTCCCGCTTCATGTGGTGGGTGACCGCGTGAACCAGGGCGTCGATGCGGTCCGGGGAGCCGGGCGTCTCCTCGGGGATCCACGTCGTCAGCTGGTCCTCCAACTCAGGGAAGCTGCCGACGTGGTGGACACGGCCCTGCTCGTACAGCATCGCCACCGGCTGCGCCCTGAGCTTCTTGCCCTTGGACGCGTTGACCCGGCGGATCGGCGGCGGGGTGGTCTCCCCAGGGTGGAGATCCCGCCAGACCCGGCGGAGAACCTCCTCCAGCCAGTCCTTGGGGCCGTTGTCCTCAACGACGATGTACGCGGCCCCGTGCTCCTCTCGAAGGGCGTATGCGGCCCGCGCGGCCGGGTCTGGGGTCCGCTTGCCTGAGGCGTCGGCGAGGACGTAGTGGTGCTGGTCGACACCCCAGCCGGTGACGACCAGGCCGGTTTCGTCTCCGGCGCCGGTGCCGGCGGGGTCCATGCCGACCACGATGGACACCAGCTCGGGCACCTCGTCGGGCCGAACCCGATAGCGGTCGATCAGCGCGCGCGCGACCAGCGCGCCGGGCAGGTCCTCGAGCACCTCGGCGTCCAGCTCCTGCCGACCGAGCGTCGTCCCCTCGTACCGGTCGAGGACGGTGCGGCGGAACGTCTCGGCGAGGTTGTCGAGGTTCTCGTACGTCGAGCCGCGCACCACGGCGCAACGGGTGTTCTTCAGCAGCTCCTTGATGAGCGGCAGTGGTCGGGGCGTGGTGGTGATGCAGCCGCGGGGATGCTGGCCAAGGCGCATGCCCATCTGGAGCATGTCCCAGGCGTGCTGAAGGTAGCGCCAGGCGGCGAGCTCGTCGGCCCAGAAGTAGTGGTGCTGGGGGCCGCGGAGCCGGTCCGGTTCGTCGGCGGAGTACAGCATCTGGATGGCGCCGTTGGGGTACTCCAGCTTCCGCAGGCTCTTGGTGTAGATGGGTCGGAAGGTGGCCGGGGCGCACGCGAGGATGCCGGAGTCGCCTTCGACCATGACATCTCGGGCGTCTGCCGCGGTGGGGGCGATGAGCGCACCGCGGGGGAGGCGTCGGGCCTGTTCGATGCTGAACTCGGCGCCGACCCTGGTCTTTCCCCAGCCGCGGCCTGCGAGTGCCAGCCACCAGTCCCAGTCGTCTCCGGCGGGTGGCCGCTGGTTGGCGCGGGAGTGGGCGCCGGGTCGTCCTGGGTGGGGGCGTCCGTCGCAGTCAGGGATGTCACAGAGCCACGGCACCTTGCCGGCTTCCCGGTCGAGGACAAGCCGTTCCAGCCCCTCGGCGAGCTGCTCTAGCTCGGCGGGGGTGAGGGCGGCAAGTTCGGCCGGGTCGATGATCACGTCTGGGTGGCGCTCTCGAACCGCTCGATGAGCTGCTGGACGCGGTCGCGGGCGGCGGACGCCTTGGGGTCGTCCTTCAACCGGAAGGCATGCTCTTCCAGCCTCACCATGGCGGCGAGGGCCTGGGACCAGCGGACGGTGGGGTCGTCGCGGTCACGGATGAACCCGTCGAGCTGGTCGGACAGGTGGCTGCGGAGCTTGTCGGCGAGGGTGAGGTTGTCGTCGCGTGCCGAGGCCATCTGGGAGGCGAGGCCGTCGGTGGCGGCTGAGGCGAGGTGCTGGTCGTAGGCGGTGGCTCGCGCGGTCCAGTCGTGCCGCTTGGACAGTTCGTACGCGGAGTCGGCGCTGATGTCGGCGGCCTTGGCTGCGGCGCGTACGGTGCGGCGGGGGCCGAGGTTGAGGAATTCTCTGAACGCCGCGTATGCCTGGCCGCGTTCGGTGTCGCGGCGCACCCAGGGGTAGGGCTCCGGGGTGGACATAGGGGTGCTCCTTTCTAGCGGGCGAAGAGGGCGAGGGCTCCGGCTACGGCACCGCCAAGACCGGTGAGGGCGCCGAACGCGGGGAGGGGCCAACGCCCGGACTCCAGGACGCGTATGCGGGTCTCGTGGTCGGCAACGTCGGCACGGATGTCCTTGGCTTCGGTGATGAACCCGTCGACCTTGCTCTCGATCCGGGTGACCGTCTGGGTCAGGGCCTTCACCTCTTCGTAGACCTGGCCGGTGCTGATGTAGATGCCGTTCTCGGG
>NZ_JBEXSD010000113.1:0-5786 GCF_040613495.1 Nocardioides sp. NPDC006273
CAGCATTTCTCAAGTTTCCTACGCGCGCGGCGGATAGGGACCGAACTGTCTCACGACGTTCTAAACCCAGCTCGCGTGTGACGTCTCGGCCGACCTACCTGACGTCTCGGGCGACGTACCTGACGTCTCGGGCGACGTACCTGACGCTTCGGCGAGGGTGAGGTTCTGGTCGACGAGGGCGGCCATCAGGGCTCGCTGGCGGATCGGGGTGAGGCCGAAGCCGGTGGGGGTCAGGTCGGGGGTGGCGAGGGACTCGTCGATGCCCTGCAGGCGGGCGGTCGCGTGGTTGACGTCGGCGATGGCCTGGCGCAGGTCCGTGGTCGCGAGGTCGTGGGTGTGGGGGTCACCGACGAGGTTGAGTACGCCGGTGACGCCGATCCGGCGCTCGGTGCCGACGCGGTCCAGGGCCGCGAGGAGCGCCTCGCCGACCGGGCAGAGCGGCGCGAGATCGGCGGGGAACGGGTAGGTGGCGCGCAGGCGCGAGGGGTTGTAGCGGTAGGCGGTGTTGAGCATGGTGCCGCCAGCGCGCATCGCCCAGACGCGATGGAGGTCGGAGGCCAAGAACGCGTACGCCGCCGGATCCTGCGTCGGGTAGACGACCAGGCCGTTGGAGAACACGTGGTCGGCACCGACCAGCACTGGCCACAGGTGTTTGCTGTGCTTGCTGAACGCGATGACGTGCGAGACCCCGGCGGCGTCGCGATAGAGCTCGTCGACCGGGCTGAGGAAACCCCACCAGCGCTCCTTGAGCTGGGGGTACTTCACGAACTGACGACGGCGCTCGGCGCGTACCTTCGACTGTACGAGACGTGCGAGCGCACGGTCCTCGGCGAGCTCCTCGAGCCCCAGCTTGCCGACGTCCACGACGAAGCGAGAAGCGGTCGAGCCACAGGGTCTCACCAGGTCCTCACCGCTCAGGTAGGGCCGCACAGCGTGCCCGAGCGGACCGCGAGCGAGCTTCTCCGCCTCGGACGGCGTCAGCACGAGCGAGCGTCCGAGCACGATCGTGCCCTGATAGCCGTGCGGTAGCGGGACCTCGAGATCCAGCCGCGCCGGCTCCGGGAGGGAGAGACCTTCCTCGAGCGTGCCGGTGATCGCGGAGACCGGGCGCCCGTCGAGCCAAGCGCTGTCGAGCGGCCGGACGGTGAGCCAGATCTTCGCGAACCGCACGCCCGCCGTCGGCCACGGGGCCGACCGCTCCGCCCGGGCGACCTGCCAGCCGCGGTCCAGGAGGGCACCGAGACCGAACCGCGCCGTGTCGCCCTCGCTGACCGAGTCGGTCGTGATCAGCCCGATCTCGCCCCGACTGAGAGCAGCGGCGCGGAGCAGGAAGTAGATGACGTAGTCGGCCCGCCTGGTGGTGCCCCCGGCGAGCGTGTGGGCGAGGTAGTCCCGCAGCTCTTGACCGATCGCGTCCCGCACCCGCTTCACCCCGAGGTAGGGCGGATTGCCGACGACCGCGTCGAAGCCGCCACGCGCCATCACCTCAGGAGCGACCAGCGCCCAGTGGATCGGGCGGACAACGGGAACAGGCAGGCGCCGGCCCCTGCTCAGCGCCGCGTACGCATCGTCGAGCCGTCGCCCCGGCCGGCCGCCCAACGGCAGCGCGACCGCGACCATGGCGTCGGCGTACGCCTTCGGGTCACGTACGTCCGCGGGCAGGTCGGCCGGGTCGACGAGTCCCACCAGCGAGTTGCCGCAGAGGATGCGGTCGTCGAGAAAGGTCAGCGAGAGCGCGGGATCCTCGCAGAGCAGCCAGAGAGACAGTTTCGCGATGTCGACCGCGACCGGGTCGATGTCGGCACCGTAGAGACAGCCGGTCACGACCTCGACCATGGGCACCTGGCACGAGGAGGCCAGGTAGCGGGCGGAGGCGAGGAGGAAGACGCCGCTCCCGGCGGCGATGTCGACCACGGTCGCGTCCGGCGCGGTGACCGGTGCCAGGGTGTGCGCGACGATCTCGTCGGCGAGCTCGGGCGGGGTGTAGTGGGCACCGTTGTCGCGCCGCGAGGAGTCCTCGAGCAGAGCCTCGTAGACATAGCCGATCTCCTCCAGAACGAGATCGTCCGCCGCTGTCCCGTCCGGACCCAGATAGTCCGTCAGCAGATGATCCAGAGAGGGATGGTCCGCGCTCGGCACGGACAGCAGCCCCGCGGAGTCGAGGGCAGCGTCGGTGAGCGGCATCCCCCGCGCCTCGGCGAAGCTCCGCACGACCCGGCGCATCACCACGGCCACCGCCACCGGGCCGCCGCCCAGCGCGGCCACCGCCGACCGCGCTCGATCGCGCAACGCCTGGGCCGTGATCACAGGATGAACCATAGAACGCTCGCAGGCTGGCGCACCGACGTACGCGCACTGATGGCGACCAGCGACTGCGTCGTCCAGAACGCCGGCGGCTTCACCTCGCTCGAGGCACTGGCCTCGGGCACCCCGGTGATCACCTACCGCTCGATCTCCGGCCACGGCGCTGCCAACTCGGCGAACCTGGACCGTGCGGGGCCGATCCCGTGGGCCCGGGACGAGCTCGAGCTCGCCAAGCACCTGGTCGTCGCCGCGGAGTCGCCCCGGTTCAACCGGCTCGCGCTCGGGTTCCCCGACCTCGTCCAGATCCTCACCGGCAGCTTCGAGGAGACCGCTGTGGCCTGACCGGTCCTCGGGGCGGCGTACTTTGCGCCAAAGCGCACACGGACGAGCCGCGACCTGGTTGGCTACGCAGGTGACAGCGATCTTCGCGAGTGTGGTGGCAGTGCTCGGCACCCTCCTCGGCTCTCTGGCGACGTACGCGATCCAGCGGAGCACAGTCCGTCAGCAGCAGGCACTGGCCGGCGCCGAACGTCGGCGGCAGGAACGGGTCGACGCGATAGCGGTCTATGCGGAGGCACTCACCACCTACCGACGTGTCCGGATGGACCGGTGGCACTCCGTCTACGAGGACCGCGATGACCAGGACGTCCTCCGCCGGCTGGACTACGAGGTACGCGCGGCGGCGGTGTCGGCAAGACTGCGAGTCGAGCTGCTGGTCGATGACCGGGAGCTGCGAGAGCAATGTCACCTGTCGCTCGAGGTCATCGAGGCGATGAGACCCGGGATCCCCTCCGAGGAGTTCGAGCAGGGCCGGAACGAGTCGCGGACCGCGCTCACCCAGGTTGTCGACACAGCCAGGAAGTTCCTGGACCAAGCACAGGGCTAGACCCCGAAGAGCCGCGCGGCGTTCTCATAGAGCACCCCGCGCGCCCACTCGTCCCCGAGCCCGAGGCCCAGGACCGCATCGACCGCCTCCAGATAGGGATAGGGGATGTTCGGGAAGTCGCTCCCGAACAGGACCCGCTCCCCCAGCGCCTTCAGGCGTGGCATCTCCTCGGCGGGGAAGGGTGCCATCGCCTCGGTGAAGGCAGTGAAGGCCATGGTCGTGTCCAGGTGCACCCCGTCGTACTTCTCCGCAAGGTCGAGGAATCGTGAGTAGTCCGGCAGCCCCATGTGGGCGACGATCAGCACCAGATCCGGGTAGCGCTCGAGCAGCGCCTCCATGCCGGCCGGCCCCGTGAAACGCCCCGGAGCGGGCCCATGGCCGGAGTGGATCACCAGCGGCGTACGCGACTGCGAGAGCACCTCCCAGACCGGGTCCAGCAGCGGCGAGTTGGGGTCGTAGTCACCGACCTGGACGTGCGCCTTGAAGATCCGCGCCCCTGCCTCGACCGCCTCGCGCACGCACTCGCCCGCTCCCGGCTCCGGGTAGAACGTCGCGGACTGCAGGCAGTCCGGCTTGTCGGCCGCGAACTCCGCACCCCACTCGTTCAGCCACGCCGCCATCTGGGGCTTGTGCGGATAGGTGAGCGCCGAGAAGCGACGTACGCCGAGGCCTCTCAGCACCCGGAGCCGCTCCTCCTCGGTGTGCCGGTAGGCGATCGGCCATGCCTGGCCGGTCATCGGACCGACGGCGTCGAAGTAGGCCCAGACCTTCTCGAGCATCCGCTCGGGCAGGAAGTGGGTGTGTACGTCGAAGATGCCGTCCAGGCCCAGCGCATCGAGCCGCGCGCGGATCTGCGCAGGCTCGTCGGGGGCGATGGTGACCGCAGGAGGATTCACAGCAGGCGAACCTACCCGGCTGAAGCAGAGCCCGAGGCCACGGGCACGGCGAACGTATCCGCGATCGCCCGCGCCCTCCTGGGGATCTCCTCGGCGGTGAGCCCCCAGGTCCCCTCGGCGAAACGCCGGGCGAGCTTCGCGAGCGAGTCCGCACCTTCGTTGAGAGCCTCGCCGACGTGGCCGCGCACCCATTCGAAAGAGAGACGCTCGGACTCGCGGCACAGGTCGTCGTGCATCCTGGTCAGGCCGGCGAGGTCGGCCCGGTGGGCAGTCTCGTAGCCCTTCGGCATGGACACCTCGCCGCGGAGCCAGCTCTCGATCTGCGCGAGCGCGACCCGCGAGTCGGTCCGGATGGTCAGCGTACGCCGCGGCAGCGCCCGCACCGCCTCGGCGATCGCCTGGAGCTCGGCCAGGACCACAAGCGACTGCGGATCGCGGATCCGGGCGTTGGGCACCTGCCGCCCGAAGCCGTGCTGTCCGTCGCCGGCGAGCCAGCCCCAGCCGATGAACCCGCGGTGCGCCGAGCCGTCGGTCGCGACGACCAGCGGCGGCAACGGACCGGCGCGATGGACGGCCAGCGCCTCCACCGCCTCGGCACGGATGTCCGCGTCCTCGTCGACGAACGGCACCACGGCGACCCCTGGATAGGCGGACGCGATCTCGTCGGTCAGCATCCAGAACCGCGAGTTGGACGGAAGCGCGACCACGACCTGAACCGGTGCGAGCGGCTCCAGCGAGTCGTACGCGGCTCCGATCGCCGCGATGATCGCGTCCTCGGTCCCGCGCGCACCCAGCGATCCCGCCGCGCGCAGCTCCGGGCCGGCCAGGACCCAGTCCCAGCGCTCGGCGTCGCTACGCCCCTTGACGACGATGAAGCAACGCACCGCAGACCTCCTGACCCGCCCGAACAAGTCACGCTCGACGGTACCGGGCGGCCCCGAAGAACCGGACGGCGGCGTCAGGATCCGGACAGCGCCGGCCGGAACGGTCAGACGAACCCGAGCTCCTGGGCGAGACGCGATCGCCGTCCTCCGCCGCGCCGTCGAGCTTGGCGTGAACCACATCGACACCGCGGCGATCCACTTCACTCCCACGCGCTCGGCCAACGAGCTGATCGCGACCGCTCTCCAGCCGTACGGCGAGGACCTGGTGACCGCGACCAAGGTCGGCCGGACCCGCGCGGCCGCGACAACGCCTGGGAGTCCGAGACCCGTCCCGAGCGCTTGCGCGACCAAGTCGAGGAGAACATCCGCCAGCTCGGCCTCGACCACCTCGGCGTGGTGAACCTGCGCTGGGGAGTCGGTCGCGAGCGCGGCACCGGGTCGATCGCCGACCAGTTCGGCGCCCTGCTCGACCTGCGCGAGGCCGGCTTGGTCGAGCACGTCGGCCTCCCCAACATCGGTCCCGAGCAGCTCACCGAGGCGCTCGCGATCGGGCCGGTGGCCTGCGTACAGAACCAGTACGGTCTCGCCACCCGCCGCGAGGACGACGCGCGGCTGAGCCTGTGCGGCGAGCACAGGGTCGCGTTCGTGCCCTTCGACTCCATCGGCGCCGCCGTCGCCGAAGCAAGGTTGTGAAGCTGAGAGTGACCTATAGGTCACTCTCACAAAGCCTGAGGCGAACAGCTCCACGAAGCAGCACAGCCTCAAGTTCCGGCACGCCAGTGCCCTGACCAAGCTCATGGACGAGCGACAGGACCT
>NZ_JBEXSD010000114.1:0-5532 GCF_040613495.1 Nocardioides sp. NPDC006273
AGTTGGTTCGTGGACGCGAACAGTCTCATCAAAGGTGTCTTCGATGGTTGTTGTTTTTGTTGAGGGTTTATGAAAGATAAGCCCTCGGCCTATTAGTACCGGTCGGCTGGGCATCACTGCTGTACACCTCCGGCCTATCAACCCCATGGTCTGTAGGGGGCCTTAACCCATATAGGGTGGGAAACCTCATCTTGAAACGTGCTTCCCGCTTAGATGCGTTCAGCGGTTATCACTTCCGAACGTAGCCAACCAGCCATGCACCTGGCGGTACAACTGGCACACCAGAGGTTCGTCCATCCCGGTCCTCTCGTACTAGGGACAGCATTTCTCAAGTTTCCTACGCGCGCGGCGGATAGGGACCGAACTGTCTCACGACGTTCTAAACCCAGCTCGCGTGCCGCTTTAATGGGCGAACAGCCCAACCCTTGGGACCTACTCCAGCCCCAGGATGCGACGAGCCGACATCGAGGTGCCAAACCATCCCGTCGATATGGACTCTTGGGGAAGATCAGCCTGTTATCCCCGGGGTACCTTTTATCCGTTGAGTGACCACGCTTCCACATGCCGTGGCCAGATCACTAGTTCCGACTTTCGTCCCTGCTCGACATGTCTGTCTCACAGTCAAGCTCCCTTGTGCACTTACACTCGCCACCTGATTGCCAACCAGGCTGAGGGAACCTTTGAGCGCCTCCGTTACACTTTAGGAGGCAACCGCCCCAGTTAAACTACCCATCAGGCACTGTCCCTGAACCAGATCATGGTCCGAAGTTAGACATCTAGTACGACCAGAGTGGTATTTCAACGTTGACTCCACACACACTGGCGTGTGCGCTTCACAGTCTCCCACCTATCCTACACAAGCCGAACCAAACACCAATACCAAACTATAGTAAAGGTCCCGGGGTCTTTCCGTCCTGCCGCGCGTAACGAGCATCTTTACTCGTAGTGCAATTTCGCCGAGTCCACGGTTGAGACAGCGCCCAAGTCGTTACTCCATTCGTGCAGGTCGGAACTTACCCGACAAGGAATTTCGCTACCTTAGGATGGTTATAGTTACCACCGCCGTTTACTGGGGCTTAAATTCTGAGCTTCGCCGTGAGGCTAACCCGTCCTCTTAACCTTCCAGCACCGGGCAGGAGTCAGTCCGTATACATCGTCTTACAACTTCGCACGGACCTGTGTTTTTAGTAAACAGTCGCTTGGGCCTGGTCTCTGCGGCCTTTCACGCTTCCCCCAGCTAGTGGGTTCACGATCCAGGCCCCCCTTCTCCCGAAGTTACGGGGGCATTTTGCCGAGTTCCTTAACCATGGTTCGCTCGATCGCCTTGGTATTCTCTACCTGATCACCTGAGTCGGTTTGGGGTACGGGCGGCTCATGACTCGCTAGAGGTTTTTCTTGACAGCATAGGATCATCGACTTCGCCTAATGGCTCCCCATCACATCTCAGACATACAGAGCCCGGATTTGCCTAGACTCAGTCCTACATGCTTGGCCGGCGACTACCATCGCGCCGGATCGACTGCCTTCCTGCGTCACCCCATCACTTGACTACTACACACTTGGGTCCCATGTTCCACACACACGCCTCACCCCGAAGGGATCGGTCACGCATGCTTCAGATGGTTAGCATCATGCGCCTCATCATGGGCGTCACTTCGCCGGTACGGGAATATCAACCCGTTGTCCATCGACTACGCCTGTCGGCCTCGCCTTAGGTCCCGACTTACCCAGGGCAGATTAGCTTGACCCTGGAACCCTTGATCATTCGGCGGATGTGTTTCTCACACATCATTCGCTACTCATGCCTGCATTCTCACTCGCGTAACCTCCACCGCTGGATCACTCCGCTGCTTCACTGGTTACACGACGCTCCCCTACCCACCCCGGAAAACCGGAGTGCCATAGCTTCGGCGGATAACTTGAGCCCCGCTACATTGTCGGCGCGGAATCACTTGACCAGTGAGCTATTACGCACTCTTTCAAGGGTGGCTGCTTCCAAGCCAACCTCCTGGTTGTCACTGCGACTCCACATCCTTTTCCACTTAGTTACCGCTTAGGGGCCTTAGCTGATGGTCTGGGCTGTTTCCCTCTCGACAATGGAGCTTATCCCCCACTGTCTCACTGCTGCGCTCTCACTTACCGGCATTCGGAGTTTGGCTAACGTCAGTAACCTGGTCGGGCCCATCGGCTATCCAGTGCTCTACCTCCGGCAAGAAACACGCAACGCTGCACCTAAATGCATTTCGGGGAGAACCAGCTATCACGAAGTTTGATTGGCCTTTCACCCCTAACCACAGGTCATCCCCTCCATTTTCAACTGAAGTGGGTTCGGTCCTCCACGCCGTCTTACCGGCGCTTCAACCTGCCCATGGCTAGATCACTTCGCTTCGGGTCTAGAGCGCGCGACTCAATCGCCCTATTAGGACTCGCTTTCGCTACGGCTTCCCCACACGGGTTAACCTTGCCACACACCGCTAACTCGCAGGCTCATTCTTCAAAAGGCACGCCATCACCCCCACTGCTGTAAACAGCCGGCCGGGCTCTGACGGATTGTAGGCACACGGTTTCAGGTACTATTTCACTCCCCGCCAGGGGTACTTTTCACCTTTCCCTCACGGTACTTGTCCGCTATCGGTCATCAAGAAGTATTTAGGCTTAGCGGGTGGTCCCGCCAGATTCACACGACATTCCACGAGTGTCGTCCTACTTGGGAAGTACATCAACCCAGCCAAACACATACGACTACAGGGCTATCACCCGCTACGGCCCAGCTTCCCAACTGGTTCGTCTTCATGTTTGGTTTCTTACTGAGCTCACCGCCGGCAGACGATGAAAGACATATCCCACAACCCCGACTACCCAACAACTGCCGTCTATCACAGGTAACCGGTTTGGCCTCATCCGATTTCGCTCGCCACTACTCTCGGAATCACTATTGTTTTCTCTTCCTACGGGTACTGAGATGTTTCACTTCCCCGCGTTCCCTCCACACGCCCTATAGATTCAGGCGCGGGTAACACGACATGACTCGTGCTGGGTTTCCCCATTCGGACACCCCCGGATCAACGCTCGGTTGCCAACTCCCCAGGGCTTATCGCAGGCTCCAACGTCCTTCTTCGGCTCTTGATGCCAAGGCATCCACCATGTGCCCTTCATAGCTTATCTCTCACAAACACTCAACAAAAACAACAAACAACAACAACACACATCACTGCGATTGCCGCGCTTGTCTGCGCTACGAAGACCACGCACACACCAACACCCCGAACCCAACCCGAATCACCAACCGAATCCTCGGCCAACTCATCAAGAGGCTCAAAGCGCCTACAAGGTGTGTGCATTCTTATTAAACAAGATGCTCGCGTCCACTATCCAACTATCAACTCCAACCAGACAACCCACAGGTCACCTCGGCCGGCCAGCCCGCACAACCCCATCCAGCGCTCATACCGAGCATCCTTCAGGCGAAGGGGGCGAAGAGACAACCACTCAACATCTGCTCTGCGAGCAGACCCGTGTGATTCCTCAGGGCCCAACAGTGTGTCAAGACCAACCAGTTCCGGGAAGCTTCAGGTTCCACGCCCCTGCCGAAGCAGGAACAGTACTGAGAAGCGACCAGTCACCGACCAGTCGTTCATCGACGATTCCACTAGCGAGTAGCACCATCACCACACAACCGAATGCTGTGTGAATTCATGGCCACTTACTCCTTAGAAAGGAGGTGATCCAGCCGCACCTTCCGGTACGGCTACCTTGTTACGACTTCGTCCCAATCGCCAGCCCCACCTTCGACAGCTCCCCCTCTTACGAGTTGGGCCACTGGCTTCGGGTGTTGCCGACTTTCGTGACGTGACGGGCGGTGTGTACAAGGCCCGGGAACGTATTCACCGCAGCGTTGCTGATCTGCGATTACTAGCGACTCCGACTTCATGGGGTCGAGTTGCAGACCCCAATCCGAACTGAGACCGGCTTTTTGGGATTCGCTCACCCTCACGGGATCGCAGCCCTTTGTACCGGCCATTGTAGCATGCGTGAAGCCCTGGACATAAGGGGCATGATGACTTGACGTCATCCCCACCTTCCTCCGAGTTGACCCCGGCAGTCTCCTATGAGTCCCCAACCGAATTGCTGGCAACATAGGACGAGGGTTGCGCTCGTTGCGGGACTTAACCCAACATCTCACGACACGAGCTGACGACAGCCATGCACCACCTGTACACCGACTAAAAGGGGCTACATCTCTGCAGCTTTCCGGTGTATGTCAAACCCAGGTAAGGTTCTTCGCGTTGCATCGAATTAATCCGCATGCTCCGCCGCTTGTGCGGGCCCCCGTCAATTCCTTTGAGTTTTAGCCTTGCGGCCGTACTCCCCAGGCGGGGCGCTTAATGCGTTAGCTGCGGCACGGAACACGTGGAATGTGTCCCACACCTAGCGCCCAACGTTTACGGTGTGGACTACCAGGGTATCTAATCCTGTTCGCTCCCCACACTTTCGCTCCTCAGCGTCAGGATACTCCCAGAGAACCGCCTTCGCCACCGGTGTTCCTCCTGATATCTGCGCATTTCACCGCTACACCAGGAATTCCATTCTCCCCTGAGTACCTCTAGTCTGCCCGTATCGGAAGCAGGCCAGGTGTTAAGCACCTGGTTTTCACTCCCGACGCGACAGACCGCCTACGAGCCCTTTACGCCCAATAATTCCGGACAACGCTCGGACCCTACGTATTACCGCGGCTGCTGGCACGTAGTTGGCCGGTCCTTCTTCTGCACATACCGTCACTTTCGCTTCGTCTGTGCTGAAAGAGGTTTACAACCCGAAGGCCGTCATCCCTCACGCGGCGTTGCTGGATCAGGCTTCCGCCCATTGTCCAATATTCCCCACTGCTGCCTCCCGTAGGAGTCTGGGCCGTGTCTCAGTCCCAGTGTGGCCGGTCACCCTCTCAGGCCGGCTACCCGTCGAAGCCTTGGTGAGCCATTACCTCACCAACAAGCTGATAGGCCGCGAGCACATCCCAGGCCGAAAAACTTTCCACAACCAGATCATGCAATCGGTTGTCGTATCCGGTATTAATCACCGTTTCCGGTGGCTATCCCAGAGCCTGGGGCAGATTACTCACGTGTTACTCACCCGTTCGCCGCTCGAGTACCCCGAAGGGCCTTTCCGCTCGACTTGCATGTGTTAAGCACGCCGCCAGCGTTCGTCCTGAGCCAGGATCAAACTCTCCGTTGAAAAACAACACCAAACCATCTTGCGATGACCTGGAAAAAGAGATGCCCTGACAGGAGACACTGACATGTACCAACCCCCGAAAGGATTGGATTAATTGCCAGAATCAATTGTCAAAGAAACCATCAACCAAACACCCTGCTAGAGGATGTGGTCGACGGGGCATAACAAACTAATTCGTCGACTATGACACACTGTTGAGTTCTCAAGAATCACACGCACACCAGTAAGCTTCGGAACTTCAGTTCCTGACCAGTCTGGTGACTGCTTTATTCGCTTTGTTCTTCGTGCTGAACCTTATCAGGC
>NZ_JBEXSD010000115.1:0-5496 GCF_040613495.1 Nocardioides sp. NPDC006273
CCGCGACATCAACAGCCAGATCGTCACCCAGGCCGGTGCCGCGATCGTGATCCCGCCGCAGGGCGCCACCCCCGCACCCGGCTCCGGCCCGGACACGTCGGCCGTCGCCAGCTTCCTCGCCGGCGTCGACATCGCCGCCATCGACATGCGGTACCGGGAACGGATGTCGTTCAACCGCATCCTCGAAGTCGCGGTCCCGCAGTGGATCGTGGCCCAGTGGCGTGCGGACATCTCCCGCCGGAACGGATACCACACAGACCCGTTCGCGGCCGCGACCACGGCCGAGATCGCCCGCTGGTTCTCCGCCCGCAACCTGCGGCCGCAGTTCCTCCGCGACTGGCAGGACGCCCAGTCCGGCCTCGCCACGGGCCCCGGCGACATCACCGCCCCGATCACCCCCATCACCGCGTTCCCGAACACGGTGGACTTCCTGATCTGGCCCGCCGGCGCGATCGTCCTGCTCCGCGAGGACGTCGTCACCCTGACGAACGTCTACGACTCCACGAACCTCAAGCAGAACCTCTACACGGCCCTCTTCACCGAGGAGGGCTACGCGCCGATCTTCCCGTGCGGCGAGGTCAAGCGGTACACCGTTAACGCCTGCCCGTCCGGCGCCACCGCCGACCAGGTGTGGACGTCGTGCGCCGTCCCGGCCGCCGCGGCGTGACCTACCCCGTGATCCGGGCCGCCCGCCCAACCGTCGTCCGGGCGGGCGGCCCCTCGCACGAAGGGAGGTGACGACATGGCAGTGATCGTTCCGAGTCAGCAGGAGATCCAGGGCCCCGAGCCTGGCCGCCGCCGGTACGGCATCTTCGATGCCGCCGTTCGGCCCGGCCCGGTGGGGAAAGAGGTGATCGCGTCGGGGCTGACGTTCGCCGCCGAGGACTGTGGCATCTCAGTGGTGCCGTACGACCCGACGTGTGCCGCGCCGCACCCGGAGAAGCCGTTCGTGCCGGGCACGGCGTTCGTGGAGTCGGCGCCGTACTGGCTGCTGACGACGTACCAGTGCGGCACCGTCGGCACGACCGTCGACGATGTGCGGCGCCGGGTCCGGAAGCGATACGACGCTGGTGTGCAGTGGGCGGTCGAGCAGCAGATCTGGACCGGCGGCGGCATCGCCGATGTCCCGAACCTGTCGGCCGCTGGTGCCACTGTCGTGATGCCGACGGCGCCGGGTGCGGGTGCCGCGATCTCAGCGCTGGAGCAGGCATTCCACGACCAGCACGGCTACACCGGCGTCATCCACGTCAACACGACCGCGCACGCGGCCGTGCAGCACGCAGGCCTGGTGGGCACGCAGGGTGGCGCCGGGAAGCTCGTGACCCCGCTGGGGAACGCGTGGTCGTTCGGCTCCGGCTACGGCGTCTCCGGCCCGGCTGGGGCCGCTCCCGCGGCCGGGTTCGTGTGGGCGTTCATCACTCCGCAGGTCTACCTCTGGGAGACCGCGGTGAACCAGCCGGATCCGGTGCAGACGCTCGACCGCACGTTCAACCAGTGGATGGCGGTTGCCGAGTCGGTGTGGGCCCACACGTGGGTCTGCGACACCGTCATGGCCGTTCAGGTTCCGGTCGCTGCTCCGGCAGTGGCCACGGCTCCGGCGGTGCCCGCATGACCGATTGGGTGACCGTACTCCCGGGCGAGGCTGGGGTGCAGAAGACGGCGATCGCTTTGCTGGCGGTCGCTGACGATCCGGCTGACGTGCAGACCCAGCGGGGCGGGACCGAGTTCCTGGTCGCCCCGTATGTGGCCGACCGCTACAACACCGCGAGCGAGCCGGAGCGCCGGCCGCGACGCCGCGCGAAGAAGGAGGATGACTGATGGCTGTCGAGTGCGCCTCGATGTCGCGCGGCAAGATGCTGCGCATCACCAAGCTGAACGAGTGCGGGTCGGTGGTGACGGGCGCGGGCTCGTCCCTGGTGGCGAAGGCTTTCGTCAGTGGGACGTTCACGCCGAACTACTCGGACCCGTCCGAGATCACGACCACGGACGCCAACGGCGACCGCTGCATCGACGACCGCGGGGCCGTCGACCTGCGCTGGGTCGACATGTCCCTGGTGATCTGCACCCTCGACCCGACGATGATCAACCTGATCACGGGTGACCCGCTCGTCCTCGACGACGCCACCCCCACCCCCAACACCGTGGGCTTCCGCCTCGACGCCGACCTCACCGGCTCCGCGAACTTCGCGATCGAGTTCTGGTCCGGAATCACCGGCCAGGCCTGCGACCCGGCGGGCAACACCAAGTACGGCTACTGGCTGTTCCCGTGGCTCAAGGACGCCCAGTGGGGTGAGTGGGTCATCCAGAACGACGCGCTCACCATCACCTTCACCGCCCGCGCCGTGTACGGCGGGAACTGGGGCGTCGGCCCGTACGACGTCCGCCGGGACGCCATGGTGCCCGCGACGCTGGAACCGCTGCTCACCCCGATCGGCCCGACGCAGCCGATGCACTACGAGGTGTCGTCCGCGCCGCTGCCGACGCCGGCGTGCGGTGCGGTGACGCTGCCGGCTCCGTGATGGCTGGGGTCCTGGCCGACGGCTCCCGGCCAGGACCCCCTCACCGTAGGGACCGAGGATGACGACCCCTGAACCGCCGGGCCCCTGCGAGTGGCCCATCGATACCAGTTGCTGCCCCGACTGGGATACGTACAGCGACGAGGTGAAGACCCGGGCGACGACGTTCGCCGTCGGGATCCTCGACGCGCTCACAGGCAGGCAGTTCGCCCAGTGCCCGGTGAACTACCGGCCGTGCGGTCCGAAGTGCGGGACGGGCCCCGGGTACATGTCGTGGCCGGTCGGCACGCCCGGAGTCTCCGCGGGCGGCGGTCCGTGGATGCTGCCGTACGTCGACGCGGGGGTGTGGCGGAACTGTGGCTGCTCGGGCGGCTGCTCCTGTGGCATGTCCTGCGAGGTGCCTTTTCCCACATCCGTGGCTTCGGTCACTTCGGTCACTGTCGACGGCCTGGAGCTCAACCCCAGCGCCTACCGGCTGGACTCCTGGCGAGGGATCCCGCGCCTGGTCCGGATCGACGGGCAGTGCTGGCCGCAGTGCCAGGACATGAACGTCGGCCCGACCGAAGAGGGATCGTTCGTCATCACGTACCAGCCGGGCCGTCCGCTTCCCGCCGCCGGGCGGATCGCGGCGGGTGAGTACGCGTGCGAGATCGCGAAGGCGTGCGTGGGCACCGAGTGTGCGCTGCCGCAGCAGATGGCGTCCCTGTCGCGGGCCGGGGTGGACATCCAGATGGTTGACCCCACCACCGTGGCGGAGGAGGGGCTGACAGGCATCCAGAACGTCGACCTGTGGATCCGGTCCGTGAACCCCGCACGGCGGGCTCAGCGGTCGCGTGTGGCTTCGGTGGACAGGTACCGCGGGAGGTTCTCGTGACGCAGGCCCTGTCGCTCGCCCAGCTCCTCGTCGGCTGCCTCGCCACCCAGCTCCAGAACCCGCCGCACCAGTGGCCTGTCCCACCCGAGCGGGTCATGCTGCGGGCAGGCGAGCAGGTCATCCCCATGCTCGCCTCGACGGGCGAGGACGAGTGCTGCCTCGGCCTCGGCTACGTCCGCATCGCCGGAGTCGACGGCGTCCGCGACGTAACCGACCGCATGGCGGTAAACGGCTGCTTCATGAACGAACGCGTCCTCACCCTGGAGCTCGGCGTCTACCGATGCATGCCCACCCCAGACGCAGGCGCGATCGTCTCGGCAACCCAGTGGGACACCCTCGCCGCCAAGCTGGACGCCGACTGGAAGGCCATGGAAGCCGCCGTCTGCTGCGCCTTCTCCGACCCCGACTCGCTACGCATCAACGCGGTGGCGGTCGGCCTGTACGAACCCGTCGGCCCCGACGCCAACTGCCTCGGCGGCCGCATGACCGTGAGTGTCTCGATGGAAGCGTGCTGCTGATGACCCGCAAGAAGACCCCTCTGACGGAGTACCACCGCCGCGCCCGCATCCGCGTACGGACGTCGTTCGACGGCTTCAAGCAGGGCGAAGAAGCCGAGGTGCACGTCGACCAGCTGGTCGCCGGGTGGATCGCGGTCGGTGTGGTGGAGATCGTCGAGGAACTGGGAGGACCCGATGGCGAGGATCCGGCTGGACAGGGCAGCGCTGAGCCGGACGTTCTCGGCGACGAGTCGGCGTGAGGGTGATGCTGCGGCCCGGCAGGTCGTGGCGCGCGCCAAGGTGTTGGCGCCCGTCGACACCGGCCGGCTGCGCGCATCCCTCCGGGTGGAGCGCCGCAGCATCTTCGGGCTGCGGCAGCGGTGGACGGTGGGGTCGGACGTCGACTACGCGCCGATGGTGAATGACGGCACGAAGCCGCACATCATCCGCCCGAAGCGGGCAAAGGCACTCCGCTTCAAGGTCGGCGGGAAGACCGTGTACGCCATGGTCGTCCACCACCCGGGCACCAGGGCAAGGCCGTTCCTCGACCGCGCGCTCACCGACGTAGCGCGTAACCGCGGCTACGACATCACTCGGCGATAGGCTGGTGCTATGGACGACACCACCACGATCGGCACACCCGATCTCAAGCTGACCATCAAGGGCGTCGACTACCCGATGACCCTCCCCTCCGCCGACGTCCTCACCCGGCTGATCCTCGTCCTCGGCATGGACGCCACCACCGAGCTCAAGCTCGAAGCGTCCGGCGCCCTGATCCGAGCGTGCGTCGGCGACAAGGCGTGGACGGAGATCCTCCGCAACGTCCTCAAGGGGACCCTCACCGTGGACGAACTCCTCGAAGGGGTCACGGGAATCGCCGAGGCCATGGAGGTCAAGCCTGCCGATGCGTGATGTCGTCGCTCCTTTGTCGCGGGGCCCGGTGCCGATACAGATCGGCGGCCGGGGCTTCGCTCTGGCGTGGCGTCCTGCGGCTGAGTGGACGACCATCCGGCACGAGGTGGACGTGATCCGCTGGCTGGACGATGACGCGCGCACTGCGATCGGGCGGATGACGCTCGACGGCACGGTCACGTCGCAGGCTCTGACGGATGCCGTGCACGCAGTGTTGGAGCTGGTGACGGGGCGCCGGTGGTGGGAGGGGCATCGACTGCTCCAGATCTCGGTTCAGCCGGAGACGCTGGGGCATCTGGCGTTGGCGGGTGTGGATCCGTGGACACGGTCGGCGTACGAGTGGTGCGCCGCCACGTATGCGCTGCACACCCAGAACGCGGATGAGGCGGGCCGGCTGCGGTTCGACTTTCAGCTGTCCATCCCCCCACGCGGCTATGAGGATGCGTGGGGTGTGGAGGGCGGCGACGATCCCGAGGCTGTGCAAACGGCGATCACGGCATGGATGGGAGGGTGACGGATGGCTAACAACGAGGCAGAGGTTGACATCGTTGTCAATGCTGCTGGGGCACTCCCTGCCTTGGAACAGCAGCTCCAGCGGATCGTCAGCGCGGCCCAGTCCTCCGCGCCCGAGGTCGGGCCCAGACGACGCTGGCCAAGCTGTACCAGCACTGGCGACGGGCGGGGACCGCCGACCACC
>NZ_JBEXSD010000116.1:0-5494 GCF_040613495.1 Nocardioides sp. NPDC006273
TGTAGATGCCGTTCTCGGGGGCGCTCACGACTGGGCGCGTCCCTCCAGTTGGGCGACTCGCTGTTCGAGGCGCTCGATGGTGGCGGTGAGCCGGACGAGGAGGGTGTGGGTCTGGACGAGGTAGCCGTAGGCGTCGGGGATGTGGCCGTGTCCGGCGGCGACGGATGCGGCGTCGGCCTTGGCGTTGCGGTAGGACCAGTTCTCGCCGGGGGTCATGCCGTCCTCCGTGGGGGGCTTGGGGGCGGGGGGCTTCGGGGTGGTGCCGGGGGTCCAGGACGCAGGGTGGGCAAGCCGGTCGGCGATCCGCTTCCGGAGGCTCGGCATGCTGACAACGTTGTCAGGCCCCTTCGGATCACTCTTCCAATCCGACCACTCGGAGTGCCCGATCACGGACTTGGCGCCCCAGCCGTGCGCGCGGCTGAGCGCGGCCGACGCCCGCACGATCGCTTCCACCTGCGCGGGCGGCCACGGGTCCTTGCCGTCGCCGAGGTTCTCGCACTCGAAGCCGTAGAAGGCTCGGTTGCCGTCCGTCGCACCGGCGGAGCCGTCGTGTTGGTGCGGGTCCGGGGGTTTGTCGTTGTACCGCTCGTCGATGACGGCCGCGAGCACGTTGGGGTCGCCGCCGCCGGCGTGGTTGGCGCGCCCGTCGGAGACGAGGTGGACCTCGCCGTTGCGGCGGATGACGCCGTGGCAGAGCGGGCCGGGCAGCTGGGCGTAGCCGTTGAAGCAGATGGGGACGCCGTTGACCTTCGGGCCGGTGACGGTGTGGTGGACCATCACGCCGTGGACCGGGCCCCAGGGGCCCTTGTGGTTGCGGTGGTGTCCTCGCCAGCCGGGGTGCTCGACGACCTTGACGCCTTCGGCGCGGAGGGCGGCTACGAGTCTGTCGGCGGTAAGTGGTGTCGCCATGGAGTGCCCCTTTCAGTCTGCGTCCAGCATATGCAGAAGGACCCCAGCCCGGGGGGTGGCTGGGGTCCTACGCGCCGACCATCTCGCCCGTCAGGTCGCCTACCGCACTCCGAGGGCCACTGCCCGCTTGCGCTCAGCGGGAGGATCCAGTCACCTGGTTCCGGCCTTGTCTCGGCAGTAAGTCGAGTATGCACCTGGCGGCCGACAGCATGGGGCCGAACGGGCTACGACACGCTGGCACGCACGGACTGCCCGAACGCGCCGTCGGTGAACGTCACGGACGCCACCGTCAGCTTGCCCTTCACGGTGACGGTGCCGGTGATGTGCTCGCCGGACGCGATCGCCACCGTCTCGATCTGCTGCTCGTCCATGCCGAGTTCGGGCCGGTGCACCCCGCCGGTGCTGTCGGTGACCTTGAAGTACAGCGGGTTCACCGACAGCTCCTTGGTGCCGCGGTTGGTGAGGGTGACTTGGACGCTGGTGTAGTCGCCGCCGCGGTGCAGCACGGTGGGCTTGAACGGCGCAGGCTTGGCGGTGAGCGTGACGGCCGCCTGCTTGGCGGTGGCGCTGGGCTTTCTGCCGGCGGGAGTCTCTGTGGGGACGCAGGCGGTGAGGAGGAGGGCGGCGGTGATGGCGGTGAGCGCGTGTCTGTGCATCGGGGCATCGTGCCGGAGAGACGCCGGAATGAGGAAGCCCCGCCTGCCCGGACGCTGTTCCGGGGGCGGGGCTAGGTCCTCCGCCGAGAGTGGGCAGCTTCCACAATCAGCGGGTGTGATGGTCCTACGGTACGGGCGGGGGCTGACAACGGCGGGTTACGGCTTCTTCGGCGTGCCGGGGGTGGGCTTGTCGGTGGGCTTGACCCAGCCGCCTCGGCTGCTGCTGTAGACGGTCGTATGGTCCTTGAGGCGCGGGTCGTCCTGCTTGGGTTCGGGGCGGCGGAGGGCCATCGTCAGCGCTCCTCAAGGGGCTTGCCGGACTCCAGGTAGGCGATGCCGCGCCGGATCTGGTCGATGGTCAGGCCGTGAAGGTCGGCGAGCGCCTGGGCGGCCCTCCAGTCGAGGTCGACGCTGTGGACGATCCCGATCATCTTGATGGCGAGCTGCTGGTCAGTGAGGTCCATCAGACGTGCTCCTTCACGAGCCAGTGGTGGGGGTTGTCGGGGTCCTGAACGATGTCGGTGCGGGCGTTGTTGGTGTTGGCGTTGGCGGCCTCTGAGCTGCACAAACAACCGGTCGGAGAGGGGCTGGAAGTGGGGGGGGAGGGGGTGGGGATGTCGTCCGCGTGTACGCCGGGCCCGTTGCCGGCGGGGGTGCGGACTCCCGCGCGGACCCGGATGTCGGCGTCGGCGAGGAGGGTCCGGACGGTCTTGGTGTCGGGGAGGTCGGCGGCCTCGCGAAGGGCGGTGAGAAGGACCCCGTTCCCGCCCTCGCCGAGGGCCTGGAGGACGGCCACGATGTCGACGGGCTCCGCCTCGGGCGCGGTGTCCTCGGGGGCGTCCTGGCGGCGCTTGGCGACCCACTGGCGGGTCTTGCCGACCGCGACGGCGGATGCGGCCCCCGCAACGAACGTGCCGAAGTCCGGGTTGACCCAGGCGTAGGCGAGGAGGCCGCTGATGCCGAGGGCGACGACGCAGCCACCGGCGACCCGGGAGGAGCCCTCCGACTCCCCCGCGGGCCGCTCGACGGGCTCAGGGGCCGCGGTCACCGGAGCATTCCGGTGAGCCAGGCGCCGGCCAGGTTGGCGGCGGAGGCGAGGGGGACGGCGGCGTAGCGGGCGATGCTGCCGGTGAGGGCGAGGCCGATGCCGGAGGCCCAGCCTCGCCACTTGGAGGCGGTGGCGCCCTTGCCGCGGCGGGCGAGGAACACGATGAGGACGATGAGGGTGATGAACAGGCCGCCCTCGGTGAGGGGTGCGCTGGTGCTGCCGGGGGCGGTGCCGGTCTGGGCGCCGACTCCGAAGACGAGGAGGCCGTCACCGAAGACGTTGATGCCCCAGAGGGCGGTGTCTCCGATCCAGCCGACGAGGCCGCCGACGACCATGACGGTGAGGGCGCCGATGGCCCAGCAGAGGAGGAAGGGGAGGAGGTCGCCGAGGTGTCCGACGGCGTTGGCTTGGAGGGCCTTGACGCCGGGGTACCACTTGGCGAGTTCCCAGGCGAGGAGGCCGAGGCCGATGAGCACGGCGCCGAGGGTGGGGGTCACGGGTGCACCTCCGTGTACTCGTTGAGGAGGCGGGTGCGGATGCGGGTGGCTCGGGTCTGGCCGACGGCGAGTGCGGCCTTGATGGAGCGTGCACTCGGGGGTGCACCTGTCTTGGCGTTGACGTCGTCCCAGTGGGCGCGGGCGGCGTCCATGAACTCGGCGTCGGAGTCGTCGTCCTCGGCGTCCACGAGTGCGGTCTCGGGGGTGCTCTCGGGCTCGGGTGCGGGTGTACTCGCGGTGGGCGGGGCGGGTGCGGGTGCGATCTCGGCGGGGGCCTCGGGGGTGCACTCGGTGCAGTGCCAGTCGGCGGGCCAGCCGTGGGTGCACCTCTCGACGGCGAGTGCGGGGGGCGGGGGCTCGACGGGCGCGGGGTGCACCTCGACGGGTGCGGGTGCGTTCTGCCCGGCCTCGATCAGGTCCCTGGTGCCCGCGGGGACGTCCCAGAGGAGTTCCTTGCGGGTGCGGGTGTGCCAGAGGGCGTGCACTCGCCACAGGACGAGGGGGGCGAGTGCACCCACGGCGGAGATGAGGGCCCAGTCGACGGCGAGTACGCCGGCGGTGACGAGGTGGCTGGCGACGTTGACGGCGCACATGACGAGTACGGCGAGGAGCACGTCGCGCCTGACCTGGAGTGCGCGGATGACGTAGAGGTCGAGTGCGCCGGGTACGCAGGCGGCGACCCAGGGGTGCACTCCGGTTGCGACGGCGAGGGTGTACTCGGCGTGGGCGGTGCCGATGAGGGTGCAGGCGAGTGCGCCTCGGAGGACCCAGTCAGTACGGGTGCGGGGGCTCATCGGGTGCGCTCCTGCTTGCTGATGGTGGCGCGAACGGCCGCGGCCTCGGCGTACTCGCGGGCGCACGCGGCGTGGGTGGCCGGGGCGTCGACGATCGTGTTCGCGCGCGGGGTGCGGTCGGGCTCGGCCGGCGGGTCGTAGGTGGGGGTGTCCATCAGACGTGCGTCCTTCCGACGATCGCGCGGAGCCGGAGGGCGTACTCGCCCCTTGTCTCCGTGAGCCGCGGGGAGGGCAGCAGCCGCAGGAGCGTTGCGACGACCTCGGTGGCGTGCTCGGGGTCGTGGCCGGCGCGGTCGTTGGCGTAGGTGGAGGCGAGGTGCTTCCGGGACGCTTCGACGATCCGATCGGTGGGCCGGGTCTCGGTGAGGTAGTCGGCGATGAGAGTGGCGATGGTGCCGACGAGGTTGTGGAGGGCCTGGGCGTGGACCTGGCGGAGGGCTTCGTCGGGCTGGGTGAGGTGGCGGTCAGACACGGGGGGCCTCCGTCGGGATGCCCCAGAGGGTGGCGATGTGCCGGGCGGCGAGGTTGAGCTGGAGGTCGCGGCGGTCGCGGCGGGCCTCCGAGGCGGCGTTCTCCGCGTGGCGGGTGTCCAGGGTTTCGGTGAGGGTGTGGCAGTGCTGGCAGTTCTTCTCGTGGGCGGCCTGTGCCGCGGTGGTGTACGAGCGGATACGCTCCATGTGCCTATCTCCTGTTCATGGCAGGGGTGGGCTTGCCCCGGCCGGTCTAGCCACCGACCGGGGCGTTCTGTTGTTGCCAGATCGAGCGTAGTGACTTCGTTGCCAACTGGCAACCAAGTCAGGGAAGATGGTGCCCATGAGCGAGCCCGCAGAAGGGGGGCCAGACATGGTGAGCTTCAGGGAGTTGGCGCGCCGGCTTGTTGCCGATGGGGTGGTGAAGGGGATCACGCATCAGCGGGTGTCGACGCTGGCGCGGACCGATCCAGCCTTCCCGCCGGTGATGCAGATCGGTCGGACGAAGGCGGTGGACTACCGGGTGGCGAAGCCCTACTTCGCGACGCGGAAGTCGCGGCAGGGGCGTCGGACGGATCTGGAGCGGCCGGCGGAGTAGCGTGGCAGACGTGAGCCCCCACCGGTTGGTGGGGGCTTTGTCGTGTTTGGGGGTTGTGTCGGGGGTGTGCGGGTCAGGCGGTGCGGCGCTTGCGTCGGGCGGCTCGTCGTGTGGCGCGGTTGGGTCGGGGCTCCGGCTCGTCGTCGTCGAGGAGCCGTTCGCCGGTCGAGCCGAAAGTGGTCTCCCACGCGGTGCCGGGGCGTCCGGCCTTCTCGCCGTGGGGGTTGCTGCTGGGGCCGGTCACGGCTGGCTCCCGTCGGCCATGCGGCGGAGCTGGGCGACGATGGCGGTCCGTTCGCGGTTACGGTCGACGGCGTCCTGCCCCATGCCCTCGTAGGCCTCCACGCGGCCGAGGACGGCCTTGATGGCCTCGTCGAGGACGGCGGCGCGGACTTCGGTGGCGTGGGCGTCGATGAGGCGGATGATGCCGGTGCCCTTGGCCATGCTCTGGGGGTCCCAGCGGTACCAGGACTGGTCGAGGGCGTCGTACAGGTCGTCGCGTGCGGGCTGGGCGGTCTCGGC
>NZ_JBEXSD010000117.1:0-5226 GCF_040613495.1 Nocardioides sp. NPDC006273
CTCGCCGTGGGCCGCGGCGTTGCCGATGTAGTCCTTGTACGCATCCTCCCGAGTCGTCTCGATGACGAACTCCTGCGTGGCCGAGTCGTAGGTTGCCACGGTCGCCACCGCGGCCACGTTGGAACCGTGGCCGTGCTCGGTCATCGCGAAGCAGCCGAGCAGCCGGCCGGCGACGATGTCGGCGAGGTAGCGATCGTGGTGGCGCTCGGTCCCCAGCTGGAGGATCGCACCGCCGAAGAGGCCGAACTGCACACCCGATTTCACCAGCAGCGACAGGTCGCCTCCGGCCATCTCCTCGAAGGCGGCGATGGAGGCGCCGACGTCACCGCCCCCGCCGTACTCCTTCGGGAACCCGAGCCCGGTCAGGCCGCTCGCGGAGACGTCCAGGAGCACCTCTCGAACCCGCTCGCGATACTCCGCCCGGGGCAGCTCCTCGACCTCGTCGAGGAAGTCGGCCCGCTCGGCGAGCGCCTTGCGTACGTCCTGTCGGACCCCGGCGTAGCGGCCGTCGAGAAGTGAGGTCAGTGATGTGGCATCGATGGCGGTCACGCCACCAGCCTAGGGTCTGATTGGAAACTCGGCGCCGAGCCAGACGTCGTCCAGCGTGCGTCCTGGCAAGGCGCCGCCTCGAAGGCATACCGGGTGTCTGTCGAGAGGCGGCAACGCCGCCAGGGCGTGCGCTGGGCGGCGTCTGGCCGGCGCCTTCCGAGTTTCAAACAGGCCCTATGCCCCGACCAAGCCCGGATCAGGTCAGCTCGTGGGCGACCTTCGACTCGCGGTCGGCGATCTGCTCGGACTCCGCGACGAGCCGACGCACGCCTTTGCGCTGGAACTTCTGGTTGGCCGCCAGCCCGCCGAAGTAGTACGCGACGAGCGCGATCATGCAGCCCGCGATGTCGTCGGCGAGGTAGTGCCAGCCGAAGTAGATCGTCGCGACGACGGTGATCCCGAAGTTGATCCACCCGGCCCAGCGGGCGATCTTGTTGTTGATCGTGGCCTGGATCATCAGGGCCATCAGCAGGGTGATCCCGCAGTGCAGCGAGGCGAAGCCACCGACCGACTGCACCACGTTGGCGTCGACGTCGAAGAGGACGTGCTGCCGGGTGAAGACCAGCGACTCCATCAGGGCGCTCGTGGGCGTGTCCGGCAGGTCGGCGTAGAGGTATGGGTAGTTCAGGCCCGGGCCGACCGTCGGCAGGCAGTAGTAGGAGACGGTGCCGAGGATCCAGGCGATGCACTGGGAGCACACGAACCAGTAGCCGTAGGCGAGGTTGCGCGACCACACCAGCCAACCGGCGACGGCGAACGGCACCAGCGGCAGGAACCACATGTAGATGTAGGAGAGGAACCAGGCGACCCAGCCGGTGCCGAGAACGTCGTGGAGCAGGATCGCCGGGTCGGCACCGAAGAGCACCGCCTTGTCGATCAGGTGGAGCTCGTGGTCGAACTCGTAGGTCTCCGGCACCACGAACGGCAGGAACGACTTGAGGTTCCGGTAGCAGACGTAGACCAGGTAGAAGCAGACGATGCCCATCGCCACGAGCGTCAGCCGCTCACGGGTCCAGTGGGTGCGGACCCGCTCCTTGAAGATCGGGCCCATCTCCCGCCACCGGAACCGCGCCAGCCAGAGCGTACGCGGCACGAGGTCGACGAGGAGCGCGGCTCCGACGAGGAGGGGAAGACGGAGCCAGGACGGTCCGAGGAAGCCCTCCGGGTCGAGCATGCGCTTGTCGACGATCTGCGCGGTCACGACTGCGATCAGACCGAAGATCAGCGCGCTGCTGACGAGAAAGATCTGAGCGCGGCGATACATAGCCGCTAATTCTAAGTGGCGGGCGGCTACCGTGCCCATTCCTGAGCGCACCACTCTTTAGTCAGGACCCGGGGATGGCCAGGCGGTTCGGCTCGACCCGCAGTCCGACCCTCTCCCCCGGCGCCGGCGCCGAGTCGGCGACGGCGTCGACCTCACCGACGTCGTCGAGACGTACGACGAGCCGATGCTGCTCCGGCGTAGCCCTGGCCGAGACCACGGTGCCGGTGAGCGGGCCGGCCGGGTCGGCGGCGAAGGCGGAGCGGCGCAGCGCCACTGCTCCGGCCGGCTCCATCCCGGCGGCCTTCAGGACCGTGTACGCCGCCGGCCCCTCGAGCACGCGGGCATAGCCCAGGAACAGGGCTGCCCAGGTGTCGATCGGCGTGGCCCACACCTCCTGGAGCGTCCCCTCCTGCACCAGGTGTCCGTCACGCAGGAGCGCGATCCTGTCGGCCACCGCGAACGCCTCCTCCTGGTCGTGCGTGACCATCAGCGCGGTGGTGCCGGCCTCGTGCAGGATCCGGCGCAGGTCGCCCGCCAGACGTTCCCGCAGTCCCGCGTCGAGCGCGGAGAGCGGCTCGTCGAGGAGCAGCAGCCGCGGCTCGACCGCGAGCGCCCGGGCGAGCGCGACCCGTTGCCGCTCACCGCCGCTCAGCGTGCCGGGAAGGCGGTCCTGGTAACCACCCAGACCGACGAGCTCCAGCAGGTCATCGACCCGCTTCCTGCGTTCGGCGGTCGGAATGCGGCGCAGCCGCATCGGGTAGGCGACGTTGTTCGCGACGGTCAGGTGCGAGAACAGCTGTCCGTCCTGGAACATCAGCGCGAACCCGCGCTTGTGCGTCGGCACCCCGCGCAGCGCCCGCCCGTCCCAGCTGATCGCCCCCGTCGCCGGCTCCAGCCCGGCCACGGCCCTCAGCAGCGTCGACTTCCCCGACCCCGACGGCCCGAGCAGCGCCAGCACCTCCCCGTCGGCCAGCTCCAGGCTGACGTCCTCGACGGCGGTCTTCCCGTCGTACTCGACCGACACCTCACACAGCGACAGCATCGCAACCTCGATCCTGCCGAGACGTCAGGTACGTCGGCCGAGACGTCAGGTACGTCGCTCGAGATGGCACCGTCGCGACCTCTCGGCCGACGCGAGTGACCTCTCGGCCGACGCGAGTGACGCCTCGGCCGACGGGAGCGACTTCTCGGCGTACGTTCACAGTGCTCCGATCGACGGGACGCGTAGACGCTCGACGAGGAGCATCACGACGGCGGTGGTGGCGGCGAGGACACAGGCGGCGGCGAGAGCCATGCCGTAGTTGTCCGAGCCGGGACGGGACAACAACCGCAGGATGACGACCGGGAGGGTGGGACGCTCCTCGCGAACGAGGAAGGAGGTCGCTCCGAACTCCCCCAGCGAGGCCGCGAACGCGAAGCCCGCGGAGGCGAGGAGCGGCTTCCAGACAGCAGGTACATCGACGGTCATGACCGCGCGCAGCGGCCCGGCCCCCAGGCCGGCGGCGGCCTGCCGCAGCCGGTCGTCGACAGACGCCAGCACCGGCACCAACGTCCTCACCACCAGGGGCAGCGCGACGAGAGCCTGAGCCAACGGCACCAGCCAGGGCTCGTCGCGGAAGTCGAGCGCGCCCGATCCGAGAGTCAGGTAGAGCCCGAGCCCGAGCGTGACCGCGCTGACCCCGAGCGGGACCATGAAGAGCCCGTCGAGAACGGCGCGCACCCGCCGCTCGGCACGGGTCCGGGACCGCCGGGTCACTGCGAACGCCACCAGCAGCCCGAGCGTGAGCGCGATCACGGACGCCTGCACCGCGACCGCCAGAGACGTCGCCAGCGCGGTCGTGACCGGGACCGGCAGCGGCGGGTCGAAACCAGGAGTCTGCAGCGCCGCGTAGTTCCCCAGACTCCACCGGTCGTCGACCCGCAGCGACCCGAGCAGCAGGGCCAGCAGCGGCCCGGCGACCAGCAGGACCAGCACCGACGTCGACAGCAGGACAGGGAGGTCGCGCAGCGAGACCCGGCGGCGGCGTACGACGACCCGCGACTGCGCGGGGTCGGCCACCGAGCGCAGCCGGCCGGCCACCACCAGCAGCCCGATGACGACCACGAGCTGGAGTACCGACAGCACCGCGGCGCCGGGAAGGTCGAACAGCGTGAAGGTGAGCTTGTAGATCTCGGTCTCGACGCTGTTGTAGCGAACCCCGCCGAGGGTGAGCACGATCCCGAACGCGGTGGCGCAGAAGAGGAAGACCACCGAGGCCGCGGACACGATCGCCGGGCGCAGCGCCGGCAGCGTGATCGTCCAGAAAACACGAGAAGGCCCCGCCCCCAGCGCGGCCGCGGCCTCCCCCGGGCGGGGGTCGAGCGACTCCCACGCCGCCCCGACCGCCCGGATCACGACGGAGGCGTTGAAGAAGACGAGCCCGAGGATGATCGCGGTCGGCGTACCGTCGAGCCCCAGCCCGGCCAACAGGCCGGCCTCGCCGATGAGCTCACGGAAGGCGACCCCGACGACGACGGTGGGGAGTACGAACGGCACCAGCAGCCCCGCCCGGATCACCCGCTGCAGCGGAAAGCTCAGCCGGTGGAGGGCGAAGGCGGCCGGCAGCCCCAGCGCCACGCTGAGAACCGTCGCCAGGCCCGAGGACCACAGCGTGAACCAGAGCGCCCGCTGGACCTCCGAGCGCTGCAGCACCCGGATCGCGGCCGCAGGGTCGAACGAGCCCGACGCGAACAGACCACGCTGCACCATCCCGGTGACCGGCAGGACGAAGAAGACCGCCAGCACCGCCACCGGGAGGGCAGCGAGCGCGACCAGGGTTGCGACGCGTCGAGTCGAGCTCCCCAAACGAAAAGTCACCGTGCGATCGTGTCACTCCAGGTCGCCAGCCACGCCTCACGGTTCTTCTCGATCTCCTCCGGCTCTACCGAGAGCGGCGAGGTCGGCTGCTGGGCGAACTTCGCCCACTCGGCCGGCAGCTCGACGCTCGAGGAGACCGGGAAGACGTACATGCTCTCCGGCAACGCCCCCTGCACGCTGTCGGAGAGCATGAAGTCGATCAGCGCCTGCGCGCCCTCGGGGTTGTCGGCGCCCTTGAGCACGCCGGCGTACTCGACCTGTCGGAAGCAGGTGTCCAGCAGCGCCTTGGTCGACGTCTTGCCGTCCTTGACGGTGAAGGCCGGCGAGGAGTCGTACGACACGACGATCGGCCGGGTGCCCTTGCCGCCGCCCTGGGTAAAGTCGGAGTAGTAGGCCTGATCCCAGCCGTCGACGACCTTGGTGCCGTTGTCCATCAGCTTGCCCCAGTAGTCGGCCCAGCCGTCCTTGCCGTACTCGGCGACGGTCGCCAGCAGGAACGCCATCCCCGGCGTCGACGTCGCCGCACCTGGGGCGACGAAGAGATCCTTGTACGCAG
>NZ_JBEXSD010000118.1:0-4791 GCF_040613495.1 Nocardioides sp. NPDC006273
GACGAGTGCCAGGGTTACGTCGACGAGCTCGTTCAGGACGGGTTCAAGACGGAGAAGGCGTCGGGCAAGTTCCAGGACGGCTACTCGGAGATGACGACGGGTCTGAAGGACGCCATCGCTGGTGTCGAGGACATGGCTCAGGCTCTGCGTGACATGGCCACGGCCATCCAGGACCTCGACTCCCAGCTCGCCGGCGGCTGAGAGCCGATTTTGAGTCTGGCGGGGGCGGAGAACCGTCCCCGCCAGACTTCCCTGACCATTTCGAGGTTGCCCGGCAGCCTCGGAGTAATCGTGTAGACCAGCAAGGACCTGGAGGCGAACTTCGTGGCAGACGTGTTGATTCCGTTCGATCGGATGGAGGAGCTGAGTAATGCGCTCGGTTTGATCATCACCGAGTTCGAAGAAGCCAGCTCGCGAACGGGCGAGCTGGAGAACGCCATTCGTACGCCGCTGCCTGGCTGGACCGCATTGAAGGATCGCGCAAGCGACTTCGAGTCCAAGTGGGACGACAAGCGGGAGACGTTGCGCGGGAAGCTCGAAGAGATGAAGAAGCGGGTCGACGAGAACCGGCAGGCCTGGGCTGACCTGGACGCCGAGCTCGCCAAGATGCAGGAGAGCGCCGCATGACCGAGAACGACCCCAAGTACCGCCGGCTCTCGATGCCGGACACGTATGGCGGACGTGAGCTGTTGAAGGTCGACGGTGACGCCGGCGTGATCAGCACCCGAGCCGCCGCGATCATCGACCTCGGCGAGAAGATGTCCACCGCGGCCGATACGCTGCAGCTGTTCGCCGACGGCGACCTCGGTATCGGTGACTCCCTGGAGAAGATCCGCGAACAGGCCAAAGAGGTCTACGCCGACCTGCGTACCGCAGGCGAGCGCTACTCCCCGAGCGGCGAGGCGCTGAAGTCGTACGGGCAGGCGCTCGAGACCGTCCAGGACGAGACGGACAGCCTGGTCACCAACGCCGAGACCGCGTGGGACTCGGTCAACACCACCTCGTTCGCGCTGCTCGAGGTCCAGCAGGCGCAGGAACAGCACGACCAGGATGCCGAGGACAAGCCCGCAGGCGAGGGGGACGGCGAGACCGCGGCCCCGCGGCCGGACGCGTCCGGTGAGCAAGCTGCGTTCGACTCGGCGGTCGCGGACTGGCAGAGCTACTGGGGAAGCTACGACGCCCCCGTCTCGACCTGGGACAACGCGTACGAGACGACCCGGGACGATCTGGAGGAGGTCAACGAGAACGGCGTCGAGGACGGGTTCTGGGACAACGCCATGCCCTTCATCGAAGGGGCGCTGGTGGTGCTCCAGGTGATCGGCTTCGTCGCGGTGATCCTTGCGATTTGTTTGACCGGTCCGCTCGCAGCCCTCGCCGCCGTGATCGGCATCATCGCAGGTGTCTTGATGGTGGCTCTCGAGGCCTCGAAGTTCCTTGCGGACAGAGGTTCTGGGACCGGCATGGCGTTGGCGCTCCTTGGGGTCGTGCCGTTCGGCAAGCTCGCCAGTCTCGGGAAGCTCGCCGACGGACTGTCGTCGTTGAAGTTCTCCAAGCTCGCCGGATCTGCTAAGGCATGGGGTCGGGGCTTGGACGCTGCCGCGATGGAGAAGTTCGGGGTGCGCAGCGCGGACTGGATGACCCGTCACGGCCTGAACACGAGGAACATGCTTCGGGGCTTCACCCTGTTCCGCGAGGGCGGGCGAAACAGCCGCAGCGAGATTGCGCACGCGCTGTGTGGGTTCAGCCCCGGCACCGTCCCAGGGTCGCTCGCGGATGCGCTGACCGGGACCGCGCAGGGTGTCGGCGTCTCGATATCCAATATCGTGGGGATGGGCAACGTGGTCGGCGACTGGGCGGGGGCGAACTGATGAGCCTCGTCAACAGCCTTCGGGCCGAGCTCTTCGGCGCGACAACGAAGACCCCTCCGTTCGGGTTGCTCCTACCCCAAGGTTGGGCAAAGCGACCGGCCGACATGGATGCCCTCCGGGATCAGGTCCGCGCCGCGCTGGAACGATCACCTGGAGTCGACGCGATCCGGATGAGGGCCAGCCTCGACGCGATACTGGCTCAGGCGGACAATGCCGATCCTCAGGCACGCGAGCGGATGATCGCTTGGGTCTCCCAGGTGGACGTCCCCGTCGATGACTTCGTACCAATGAGTATGGCGCTGGCCTGGATCCAAGCACCTGCTGGTTCGGCGATGACATCGATGGCCAAGCAATTGGTCACCGATCGCGGCGCGGCCCCGCTCGATGATCGAGGCACCATCCTTCGGTGGGTCGACAGGGTGGACCACGCCGTCGACGGCGGAACGGTGCACACGGTGCAGCCGACGTATCTCATCCGCGTGCCGCACGCGCCGGACACCGCACTTATGATCCGCACGACCATCCTTGACGGAGGAAACGGTGAGCACGTCGGCGAGCAGGACATCCAGACCATGACGCTGCTCAGTGACGGGATCGTGGCCACGTTCCGCTGGAGGAACGATGCCTGACTTCACGATCGCACCCGCCCCGTCCTTCTGGCACGAAGTGCCCGGCGCAGACGGCGAAGCCCGGTTCCTCGCCGAGCGGACAGCCGGACTTGAAGGAGAGGCCAAGGCAGTCGCGACCACCATGGCCGAGTTCGCCCTCGCCACCCACAGTGCGACCGATGACCTGACGCTGTTGCTGCAGGAACCAGAGTCGTCGTTGTACGCAGTCGCGGACTTCGCGCTCTACACAGACCGTGTGCCACCGACCTCCGAAAAGGAGGCGTTGGGGCTTGTCACGGGCGGCGAGGTCGGTCCGTGGGACCCGACTGTCGTTGCAGTTGAGCTCGGCCCTGTGCACGGGTTCCGGATCTCGGAGTTCCTCGCTGCCGCCGAGGATGCTGGGCTGAACAGCGATCTCACCTACCTACAGCTCATCCAGACGACGTACGTCGTCTCTGTTGATGGACGGTTGGGGACGGTGGCGCTCACGCCTGCCCCATCACCTGGGGCCGGGGTGATCCTTGCGCTCGTTGAGCCTGTGATCTCGACTTGGAAAGTATCTTCATGAGTAATGACAACGTGGCCGGCCTCCGAGTTGAGATCGCGAAGGCGGTAGACCAGTCCTCTGAGATCGACCTGACCTCCTCGCGAATCGACGAGATCGTACTCAGCGCGACTGGGCATGACCGACTGGCCTCTGATCTCTTCGATGCTGCTGAGGAAACCCGATTTCAGGCTGCTCACAAGGCCCACCAGAAAGACGAGGGGGCATGGGGCGGCATAGGTGTGCTCGCTATCATCGTCGCCGCGACCGCCGCCGGCGGCATCTTCGGTAGGTATGGCCAAGCGCCAGGATTGACGTGGATGCCGCCGGTCCTATCGCCAGTAGTCGCTACCCTCATCGCGTTCGTCGCGCTGGCCTCGGTGCGCAAGCCGATGGGGCGCACTGCTGCCGGCACATGTGTAATCGCGTTGGTGCTCATCGTGGCCGCGGGAGTTGTCACGCTGCTTGCTCCGGGCTTGAAGCCCTGGGAACAGGTCTCGATCATCGCGTCGCTGGCGGTCGGGCTCGTGGGTGTTGCTTGGATCCACCTAGTGCGAGCACGAAACCCCGAGGCCGCCCGCGAACGCGATCTCGGCCTCTTCCTCGCCCGACGTGAGGCCCGCGCAGCGCTCGCTGAGGAACGTGAGCGAGCGATCCAAGCTCTGGACGAGCGGCTCCGGGAGGCTGGGACTGACGTTGCCTCTCTCGAGTCGCTCTGGACGTACGCAGCCGCATGTGCTGCGAAGCGCGGGACGAAGGGGCTCGAGAGAGTGGAAGGCCCTGTAGGCGCGTCCAAGCTCACCGCCATCTTGGACATCCCGCGCGATCATCACGATATCTCCGGCGAGAGGGTCGAGGCGGCCTGGGAGGCCAAAGTCCACAAATCTTGACTGCTGGGCATGGCGTGCTTGTTCGGCCAACTCGGTGGGCGTCATGAAGCTGGTCGCCGGGAACGGCGACGCGGACCCGATGTGGAATCGACTCCGGGGCCGTTAGGCGATGCGTACGACAGAGAGCTGGTGGCGCCAAGCTGGACGAGATCGTTCTTCGGGAGAACGGCACCCACGAGAGCCTCAACGACCTTTGCCGTGACGCGGAGAAGGCTCGCTTCGCCATCGAGGGCGGGACCCGAGCGGCACTGAACGCGGGCACCTCACTCAACTGTTTCGGCCTCCTTGCCGTAGTCGCCGCCGCGGCTGCTTGGGGCGGCGTCTTCGGCCGGTACGAGTCACCAGGATGGACGTGGATGCTTCCGGCGCTCGCGCCGGTCGTTGCTGCCGCAGCGGTGATAGTCGCGGTGTTCTCGCTCGGGCGTCCAGCCACTCGGATGGCGTCCGGATCGGGCACGATCGGCTTCGTTCTCATCAGCGTGGCCGGCGGCATCACGTTGTTCGTCTCCGACCTCGATTCGCGGGAGCAGTGGTCGATCGTGGCCTCGATCGCTGTCGGCGGCGCAGCGGTCGTTTGGCTCCGCCTCACGCGGATCCTCAACACCGATGAGTCCCGCGACCTCGAGCTCGCTCTTCTCCGTGCGCTCCGTGACGCACGGGCTCTCCTCGAAGAGGAACGAGCGAAATTCCTCCCGAGGCTCGACCAAACCCTGCAAACCGTACGGGCTGATCTCAGTGAGCTCGACGCCCTATGGGCCTTCGCGGCCGACTGCGCCGCCAAGCGCGGCGACGCTCCTATGTCCTGTCAAGGGTTTGTGGGTGCTCGAGTTGGCGGTAGAGCTCGCGGGTGATGTAGCGCTTGAGGCAGCGGCGGATCTCGC
>NZ_JBEXSD010000119.1:0-3912 GCF_040613495.1 Nocardioides sp. NPDC006273
CACCTTCCCCGAGAACTTCCTCTGGGGTGCAGCCACCGCGTCGTACCAGATCGAGGGAGCCGTCGACGAGGACGGACGCACACCCAGCAACTGGGCCGGGAGCGGGTATGAGGATCACCGTCGACCTCGACGATGCGACGCCGCCGTATGAACAGATTCGCCGGCACATCGACGATCTGATCACCACCGGAGCACTCGAGCCCGGCCACCGGCTCCCGCCCGTACGTCAGCTCGCCGGCGATCTCGGTCTCGCGGCCGGCACCGTCGCACGCGCCTATCGCGAGCTCGAGCAGGCGAGCCTGGTCCAGACCCGGCGCGGCGCGGGCACCCGGGTCATCGGCAGTGCGCGGTCGGCAGCCGATCCGCTGCTCGCCAAGGCCCGGACGTACGTCGCCTCCGCTCGTGCGCTCGGATGCAGCGACTCGCAGGTGAGGGACGCGCTGGAGCGGGCGCTCGCCGACTCCTCACCTCACCGAAGATAGGGTCACATTCATGTCTGAAGCCCTCCCGTCGACGCCCTGGCCGATCGCACCCAAGAAGCCCTCGTCCAAGCAGTTCCACGGCCTGACCCGGACCGATGACTACGAGTGGCTTCGCGAGAAGGAGAGCCCCGAGGTCCTCGCCTACATCGAGGCCGAGAACGCCTACACCGAACAGCAGACCGACCACCTCGCCGACCTCCGCACGCAGATCTTCGAGGAGATCAAGGCGCGCACCCTCGAGACCGACCTGAGCGTGCCGACGCGGTCGCGCGGCCACTGGTACTACGGCCGCAGCTTCGAGGGGAAGCAGTACGGCGCGAGCTGCCGGGTGAAGGTCGCCGACCCCGACGACTGGACTCCGCCGACCCCGGCCGACGTCACCCATGACCAGCCCGCGCTCCCCGGCGAGGAGGTGCTGCTCGACCTCGACGCGCTCGCCGAGGGCCACGAGTTCTTCAGCCTCGGCGGCTCCAGCGTGAGCCCGAGCACCACCCTGCTCGCCTACGCGGTCGACGTGGCCGGCGACGAGCGCTACACCGTACGCGTCAAGGACCTCACCACCGGCGAGCTGCTCGCCGACGAGCTCACGAACGTCCACGGCGGCGCCACCTGGGACCGCGACTCCTCGGCGCTCTACTACACGACCGCCGACGAGTCCTGGCGCGCCGACAAGATCTGGTGCCACCGCCTCGGCACCACCCAGGACCAGGACGAGCTCGTCTACCACGAGACCGACGACCGATTCTGGGTCGGCGTGGGGCGAACCAAGTCCGACCGGTTCATGTTCATCGGCACCGCCGCGAAGGTCACCGCCGAGTACCGCTTCCTCGACCTCGACCAGCCCGACGCCGGCTGGCAGGTCTTCGCCGCCCGCGAGGAGGGCGTCGAGTACTCCCTGGAGCACGCCACCATCGCCGGCGAGGACGTCTTCCTGGTCACCCACAACGCCGCCGGCCCCGACTTCGAGATCGCGACCGCCCCGGTCGCACCGACACCGCGGGCCGAGTGGCGACCGCTCCTCCCCCACACCCAGGGCGTACGCCTCGAGGACATCGACGCCTTCGCCGGCCACCTGGTCGTGCACCAGCGCAGCGAGGGCCTGACCCAGCTCCGCATCCTGGAGCTCGGTGAGACCGGCGTGGCCGACGACTACCTGGTGAAGTTCGACGACGAGCTCTACACCATCGGCTCCGGCTCCAACCCGGCCTTCGAGACCCCGGTCGTGCGGCTCGGCTACACCACGATGCGCACTCCGGCCTCCGTCTACGACTACGACGTACGCAGCCGCGAGCTGACCCTGCGCAAGCAGGCCCCGGTGCTCGGTGGCTACGACCGCGACGACTACGAGGAGCACCGCCTCTGGGCCACGGCCGAGGACGGCGTACGGGTGCCGATCTCGATCGTGGCGAAGAAGGGGCTCCACGAGGCAGGGCCGATCCCGGTGCTGCTCTACGCCTATGGGTCCTACGAGGCCAGCATGGACCCCTACTTCTCCATCGCCCGGCTGAGCCTGCTGGACCGTGGGATCGGGTTCGCGATCGCCCACATCCGCGGCGGCGGCGAGATGGGCCGGGCCTGGTACGACGACGGCAAGATGCTGAAGAAGCAGAACACCTTCTCCGACTACATCGCCTGCGCGCGCCACCTCGCCGAGTCGGGCTGGTCGACGCCCAGCAAGATCATCGCCGAGGGCGGCAGCGCCGGCGGTCTGCTGATGGGCGCGGTCGCCAACCAGGCACCCGACGCCGTCGGCGCGATCGTCGCCGCGGTGCCGTTCGTGGACGCGCTGACCACGATGCTCGACGCGACGCTGCCGCTGACCGTCACCGAGTACGACGAGTGGGGCAACCCGGAGGCCGACAAGGAGACCTACGACTACATGGCCTCCTACGACCCCTACACCAACGTCACCGCCCAGCACTATCCGCCGATCCTGGCCGAGACCAGCATCAACGACACTCGGGTGCTCTACGTCGAGCCCGCCAAATGGGTCGCGAAGCTGCGGGCCGTGGCGGAGAATCCCGGTGACGTACTCCTGAAGACGGAGATGGCAGCCGGCCACGGAGGAGTCTCGGGGCGCTACAAGGCGTGGGAGGACCGGGCGTTCAGCCTTGCCTGGATGATCGATCAGGTCACCTCTGCATAGGGCATATCCGCCGGGTTCTCGGGGTACTCCATGAGAAACCCCTGAGATTCACCTCACGATGCAACTTATCGCCCCTGGCGTACGTCGAACCGGACAAGAGATCGAAGTCGGATCGATGACAAGGCGCTCTACCGGGGAACACCTGGGAGGGGCGAAGCGTTGAACACCGTGAGGCCACAAACCTCACCGTGAGGAGGTTCCCATGGCGACACGCACCGCAACCGTGACCCGCGAGATCGAAGGCCGCGACAGCGTCGGCCTGTATCTCGACGAGATCGCGCGCAACGATCTCCTGGATGCTGCCAAAGAGGTTGAGCTGTCCAAGGCGATCGAGGCCGGCCTGATGGCCGAGCACCTCTTGGCCGAGGGTCGCGTCGGCCGCAAGAAGGCACCCGGTGGAGCCACCCGAGCCGAGCTGGAGTGGCTGGCCGAGGAGGGCCACCGCGCCACCCGTGAGTTCATCAACGCCAACCTGCGACTGGTGGTGTCCATCGCCCGGAAGTACGGCCGCGCGCAGATGCCGATGCTCGACCTGATCCAGGAGGGAAACACCGGCCTGATCAGGGCTGTGGAGAAGTTCGACTACACCAAGGGTTACAAGTTCTCGACGTACGCGACGTGGTGGGTGCGCCAGGCGATCACCCGTGGCATCGCCCAGCAGGCGCGTGTGGTCCGGCTCCCGGTCCACGTCGTCGAGGAGCTCAACCAGGTCGGCGGCGCCCGCCGCACCCTGGAGCGTCAGCTCGGCCGCGACCCGGAGCCGGAGGAGATCGCCACCGAGCTCGGCATGGACATCGACCGGGTTCTCGACCTGCTCTCCTGGGGTCGTGACCACGTCTCGCTCGACACGCCCATCGACGAGGACGGCGACACCTCGCTGGGCGACCTGATGGCTCAGGAGTCGGCCCCGGGCCCCGACATGGACGTGATCGACGTCGAGTCGCGCGAGCGGCTCAACTCGCTGGTCGGCCAGCTCGACGACCGTTCCGCCGACATCGTCCGCTCCCGCTACGGGCTCACCGACGGGCGCCAGCACAAGCTCGCCGACATCGGCGTCAAGCACGGCATCTCCGCCGAGCGCGTACGCCAGCTCGAGCGCGAGGCGCTGCAGAAGCTGCGCCGCTTCGCCGACCCAGACCTGGCAGCCTGACCGATCAGATTCGGCGCTCCCTCGGGGGCGCCGAATCTGTAGTTTTGGCGAGCGAGAATGTAGTTGTGTCCAGGTCGAGCGCGGACGCTTGGCGAAGCGGGCGAGGCAGACGGCGATGATGATGCCGATCAGGC
>NZ_JBEXSD010000120.1:0-3892 GCF_040613495.1 Nocardioides sp. NPDC006273
TGACTCGGATCAGCGCGTCGAGGACGAGCTCGAGTGAGATGAAGGACAGGTCGCCGACGACGACGTCCACGGGTTCGCCGACCAGCTCGGGAGAGGACCGCGGGGTCTCGGCGGCGGGCGCTGGTGCTGTCAGAGTCATCGGACGACGTGGTCTTCCTGGCTCAGGTGGAACTGGGTCACTTCGAGAACTCGGGCAGCAGATCGGCGAACGCCGTGTCCAGCGTGGCCAGCCCCTTGTCGAGGGTCTCGGCGCCGGAGGCGACCTTCGGGAGCTCCTGGTCCATCGGGCCCCACAGCGAGGAGTACTCGGGCAGCTCCGGTCGCGGCTGGGCGGCCGGGAGCACGGTCTGGAAGCCGGCGATGCCCGGGTCGGCCTTGACCTCGTCGGTGTAGGCGTCGTCGCGGGTCGGGAGCGTGGAGTTCTTCAGCGCGATCTGGGCCTGGGTCTCGGCCGAGGTCATGAACTTCACGAACTTCGCCGAGGCCTCCTGGTGCGCCTCGTCAGAGCCGGCGTAGATCGACAGGTTGTGACCGCCGGTCGGGGCGCCTGCCTCGCCGGTCGAGCCGGCCGGGACGGTCGCGATGCCGAGGTTGAACTTGTCGGCGAACGCCGAGCCCTTGTAGAAGTTCGTGATCTCCCAGGGCCCCTGGATGATCGCGGCGACCTTGCCGTTGACGAAGGCGTCCTGGATGTGGGCGTACGCGTCGGCGGTGGTGTCCGCCTTGTGCAGGCCCTCGCCGTCGAAGAGGCCCTGCCAGGTGGTCAGGCCCTTCTTGGCCTCCGGCGAGGAGATGGTGATCTTCTTCGCCTCGGCGTCGACCGTGTCGGTGCCCTCGCCGTAGAGGAACGGCTGCGCGTAGTAGGCGGAGGTGGAGCCCCAGTAGCCGTCGACGCCGGTCTTCGACTTGATCGTCGCAGCGGCCTTCCTGAGGTCCTCCCAGGTCTTGGGGGCCTCGGCGATGCCGGCCTTCTCGAAGAGCGCCTTGTTGTAGACCAGTGCGAGGGTGTCGGTGACGAACGGGACGCCGTAGGTCTTGCCGTCGAACTCGGCCTGCTTGATCAGGTTGGGCTGGAAGGCGTCCTTCTCCTCCAGCGCCTCGGTGTCGTCGAGGGGAGCGAGGAAGCCCTTCTGCGCGAACGCCGGGGTCCATCCGACCTCGGCACGCAGGACGTCGGGAGCGCCGCTGGCGCCGGCCGCGGTGTCGAACTTGTTCTGTGCCTGGTCGAACGGCACGTTGACGTACTTGACCTTGATGTCCTTGTTGGCCTTCTCGAATTCCTTGACGAGAGCCTGGTACGTCGGGCCCTCGTTGGTCGCGTTCGAGGTGTCCCACCAGGTGATGGTGACAGGACCGTCGCTGCTCTCGCCGCTGCTACCGCCACATGCCGATGCCGCCAGGGCGAGCGATGCCGCCACTGCGGTGGCCACGATGCCACGTCGCATGAGTTCTCCTTCGAAGATGGTGCCGGGCGAGGAAGCCGCCCGGGGTGTGACGAAGGTAACCCCGCGTCGAGAAGAATGTAAGAGGCTTTCAGCAAAAATTGCAAACTTGCTGAAACTTCTTGCAGGACGTGTGGGTAGAGGGCATGATGTGACCGTGCCCATAACACCAGCCTCCGCCCGTCTTGCCGACATCGCGGCCCATGCGGGCGTGAGCGAGGCCACGGTCAGCCGCGTGCTCAACGGCAAGCCAGGCGTCGCCGCGGCGACGCGAGAGGCGGTGCTGGCGGCGATCGACGTCCATGGGTACGAGCGCCCGGTCAAGCTGCGTCAGCGTAGCGAGGGCCTCGTCGGGCTGATCACGCCCGAGCTCGACAACCCGATCTTCCCGGCGCTCGCGCAGGTCATCGCCCAGGGGCTGACCCGGCAGGGCTACACCCCGGTGCTCGCGACGCAGACCCCCGGCGGCTCGACCGAGGACGAGCTCACCGAGATGCTCGTCGACCGCGGCGTCACCGGGATCATCTTCGTCTCCGGCCTTCACGCGGACACCACCGCCGACATGACGCGCTACGACAAGCTGCGCGCCCAGGGGGTTCCGTACGTTCTTCTCGACGGCTACACCCCCGACATCAAGGCGCCGTTCATCTCTCCCGACGATCGTGAGGCGATGCAGCTCGCGGTCACGCATCTCGCCACGCTCGGGCACACCAAGATCGGCCTGGCGGTCGGCCCCGGCCGCTTCGTACCGGTCCAGCGTAAGATCGAGGGCTTCGTGGCGACCATGGCCGACCGCTTCGGCTTGAGCGCCGACGAGGTCGAGAAGGGCTTCATCCGGCACTCGCTGTTCACCCTCGAAGGCGGCCAGGCCGCGGCCTCCGAGCTCCTCGACGACGGCTTCACCGCGATCGTCTGCGCCAGCGACATGATGGCGCTGGGCGCCATCCGCGCCGCCCGCTCGCGCGGCCTGCGGGTCCCCGAGGACGTCTCCGTCGTCGGCTACGACGACTCCCAGCTCATCGCCTTCACCGACCCGCCGCTGACCACCGTCCGCAAGCCCGTCCATGCGATGGGCCAGGCCGCCGTCCGAGCCATCCTCGACGAGATCGCCGGCACCGGCGCCCCTCATTCCGAGTTCGTCTTCCATCCCGAGCTGGTGGTTCGCGGCTCGACCGCCTCCGGGCCACGCGTCACTCCCTGACCCGTCGGGGAGTGGGGGCGGGGGGCTGGCAGGATGGGCGCGTGACGATTGTGGCTGCTGCTGATGGGTCGGCGCTCGGGAACCCGGGGCCCGCGGGGTGGGGTTGGTACGTGGACGAGTCCACCTGGGCTTGTGGCGGCTGGCCGCACGGGACCAACAACCAGGGCGAGCTGACCGCCGTGCTCGACCTGTTGCGGCAGACGGCGCACACCGGCGAGCCCCTGCTGGTCTACTGCGACTCGAAGTACGTCATCAACTCGGTGACCAAGTGGATGGCCGGCTGGAAGCGCAAGGGCTGGAAGAAGGCCGACGGCAAGCCCGTGCTCAACGTCGAGATCATGAAGGACCTCGACGCGGCGATGCAGGGGCGCGACGTACGTTTCGAGTGGATCAAGGGTCACTCCGGACACCCGCTCAACGAGGCTGCCGACAAGCTCGCCAACGGTGCCGCGCTGGCCTATCAGGCAGGGCGTACGCCGAACCCCGGCCCGGGGTTCGCGGGAGCCGTCGAGGTCCCGGCCGTCGCTCCTCAGAGTGCGCGGCCCGCGCCCGAGCCGGATGACCTGCTCGGCCTGCTGAGCGCTGAGCCGGCTTCGTCCGAGGCGCCTGCGGCGTACTCCTTCTCGGCCGACCAGAGCCGCATCGACCCGGACTGGGTCCACCGGATGCTCGCGCAGACCTACTGGGCGAGCGACCGGACCCGGGAGGTCCAGGACGCGGCCAACAAGGGGTCGCGCTGCTACGGCGTCTACGACGTGGCGGGCAACCAGGTTGCCTTCGGGCGCGTGGTCAGCGACTTCGCGGCCTTCGCGTGGTTGTGCGACGTGGTCGTCGATCCTGGGGTGCGTGGGCGGGGGATCGGTGAGCTCTTGATGTCGGGCATCGTCGCGGATCTGGAGCCTTATCGCATTCGTCGTGTGCTGCTTGCTACCGAGGATGCTCATGGGTTGTATGCGAAGTACGGCTGGGAGCCGTTGGCTTCGCCTGAGCGGTGGATGGTTCGGGAGGGCTGAGGCCCCGTTGTTTCGCTTGTCGAGACCTACACAGTCACTCCGGTGGTCGAGCTTGTCGAGACCTGCCCATGAGGAACCTCGCTTAGCGACCGTTTCTTCGTTTCAGGGTTCGCCGCCGACCCTTCCTCGAGTGTTTCTCGCTCAGCCGCCGCGACGCTCCTATGTCCTGTCAAGGGTTTGTGGGTGCTCGAGTTGGCGGTAGAGCTCGCGGGTGATGTAGCGCTTGAGGCAGCGGC
>NZ_JBEXSD010000121.1:0-3732 GCF_040613495.1 Nocardioides sp. NPDC006273
AGCGCAGCACCGCTGTCCGCTGCCCGGCCGCGGTGGACAGGTCGGCCGAGCCCGAGCACAAAAGTAGAGATTCGTCGCCCACAACTACAGATTCGCTGTCCAAAACTGCGGACTCGGCTCGCCAAAGGTGCGGATTCGGCTAGAGCTCCCACCAGACGGTGGTGTCGCCGGGGACCTCGACCGTGTCAGCGGCCACCGCGACGGGCTCGTTGGAGAGGAGTACGCGGCCGGGGGCGGCGATGCGTACGGGCTCCTTGGTGGTGTTGACCGTGCAGGCGAAGCCGTCGCGCTCGAACCAGAGGACCCCGGCGGGGGCCTCGTCGTGCCAGGTGACCGCGTCGCCGGCGCCGAGGCCGGAGACCTCGCGACGGATGTTCAGCGCCGAGCGGTAGAGCTCCAGGGTCGATCCGGAAGTGCCGGTCTGGGCCTCGACACTGAGCTCGCCCCACGATGACGGCTGGGGGAGCCAGGAGCCGCCGTCACCGAAACCGTAGGAGGAGCCCGACCGGGTCCACGGAAGCGGCACGCGGCAGCCGTCGCGGAAGCCGTCCTGACCGCTGGCGCGGTGGAAGGACGGGTCCTGACGGACCTCGTCGGGCAGGTCGGTGACGTCGGGGAGGCCGAGCTCCTCGCCCTGGTATACGTACGCAGAGCCCGGAAGCGCCAGCATGAGCAGCGTCGCCGCGCGAGCACGCCGGAGTCCGAGCGAGCGGTCGCCCGGCGTACGGATCTGGGTGCCCGAACCCGGCGGGTTGGCGAACCGGGTGGCGTGCCGGGTGACGTCGTGGTTGGACAGCACCCAGGTCGCCGGGGCGCCGACCGGCCGCATCGCGTCGAGGGAGCTGTCGATGACCTTGCGCAGCGCCGAGGCGTCCCAGGCGGTGTCGAGGTACTCGAAGTTGAAGGCCTGGTGCAGCTCGTCGGGGCGTACGTAGTTGGCCGATCGCGCCACCGTGGGCGTCCACGCCTCGGCGACGAAGATCCGGTCCGGGTAGTCCGCCAGCACCCGCCGCCAGGTGCGGTAGATCTCGTGGACGCCGTCCTGGTCGAAGAACGGCATCACGTCGTTGCCGAGCAGGTGAAGCTGCTCCGCGTGGCCGATGGACGGCAGCCCCTCGGCCTTGACCAGACCGTGGGCGACGTCGATGCGGAAGCCGTCGATGCCGAGGTCGAGCCAGAACCGCAGGATGTCCAGGAACTCGGCGTGCACCTCGGGGGAGTTCCAGTTGAAGTCGGGCTGCTCGGGGGCGAAGAGGTGGAGATACCAGTCGCCGTCCGGCACCCGGGTCCAGGCGGGGCCGCCGAAGATCGAGTCCCAGTCGTTGGGCGGCTCCTCGCCGTTCTCGCCGCGCCCGGGCAGGAAGTGGTAGCGCGACCGCATCGGCGACCCCGGCCCCTCGGCCAGCGCCTGCTGGAACCAGACGTGCTGGTCGGAGGAGTGGTTGGGGACGATGTCGGCGATGATCTTCAGCCCGAGCTCGTGCGCCGAGGCGATCAGCGCGCGAGTGTCGTCGAGCGTCCCGTAGCGCGGGTCGACCGCGCGGTAGTCGGAGACGTCGTAGCCCCCGTCGGCCTGCGGCGAGGCGTAGAACGGGCTCAGCCAGACCGCATCCACCCCCAGGTCGCGGAGGTAGGGGAGCCTGGACCGGATCCCGGGAAGGTCACCGGTGCCGTCGCCGTCGCTGTCGGCGAAGCTGCGGGGGTAGACCTGGTAGATGACGGCGTCACGCCACCATTCGGTGCTCAGGGAGCTGTTCATGTTCGTGGGGCCTTTCAGCCTTTGACGCCGCCGGCGGTCAGACCGGTGACGACGTGCCTTTGGACGATGTAGAAGAAGATGGTCACGGGGATGGCGATGAGGACCGCAGTGGCAGCCATCAGGTTCCACTGTGCGTCATGCTCGCTGATGAAGCTCTGCAGCCCGACCGCGAAGGTGTACTTCGAGTCGTCGAGCAGGAACGTCGAGGCGAAGGCGACCTCGGCGAAAGCGGTGATGAACGCGTAGAACGCGGCGACGGCGAGGCCAGGTCGGGCCAGCGGCAGGATCAGCCGCCAGAACGTACCGAACGGGGTGAGCCCGTCGATCATGCCGGCCTCGTCGAGCTCGATCGGGATGGTGTCGAAGTAGCCCTTCAGCAACCACGAGCAGTAGGGGACGATCGTGGTGCAGTTGACCAGGATCAGGCCGAGGTGCGAGTCGACCAGGCGCAGCCGGGAGAAGATCTCGTACATCGGCACGATCAGCACCGCGATCGGGAACGCCTGCGTCAGCAGCAGGACCCACATCAGCGGCCGGTGGCCGGGGAACCGCATCCGGGAGACCGCGTAGCCGGTCGTCGCCGCCGACATCACGCCGAACAGGGTCGTGCCGCCCGCGACGACCATCGTCGACCACAGCCAGTCGAAGAAGGCGGTGTTGGTGAGGACGAACCAGTAGTTGTCGAACGTCGCCTTCGCGGCGATGCCGCCCGGGTGGAGGTAGTCGTCCTTGTCCGGTCCCAGGGACAGGTAGAGGAGCCAGATGATGGGGAACAGCGCGATCAGCGAGGCCACCGAGAGCGTCACGTGCGTGGCCACCCGGGCGACGGGGCCGAGTTCGCCGCGTCGCCGCTGCTTTCGGGGCGCGCTGGTGCTAGGCGAGCTGGTCATTGCGTTTCAACCACCGGTAGTAGAAGGACGTGAAGACGATCAGGATCGCGAGCAGCAGGACGCCGTACGCCGCCGACATGGCGAAGTCGCGAGGCTGCTGTCCGAACCCGAGTCGATAGGCCCAGGTGACCAGGATCTGCGCGTCCGGCGCGGTATTGCCGAAGAGCAGGAAGATGATCGCGAACTGGTTGAAGGTCCAGATCACCCCGAGCAGGACGACGGTCGAGCTCACCGAGGAGAGCCCCGGCAGCGTGACGTGGCGGAACCGCTGCCAGGCGCTGGCGCCGTCGATCTCGGCGGCCTCGTAGAGGTTCTCGTCGATGGACTGCAGCCCGCCGAGCAGGGAGAGCATCATGAACGGCACGCCGCACCAGGTGTTGACCATGATCGCGGCGACACGTTGCCAGGTCGGGTCCTCGAGCCAGCTCGGCTCGGCGAGGCCGATCGTGCCGATCATCGTGTTGATGACCCCCGCGTCGGCCAGCATGATCCGCCAGGCGAAGACGGTGACGAACGTCGGCACCGCCCACGGCAGGATCAGCAGCAGCCGGTACGCCACGCGTCCGCGCAGCCGCTGGTTGAGCATCATCGCCAGCCCGAGCCCGATCACGTAGTGCAGCACGACACAGGTGACGGTCCAGACGATCGTCCAGATGAAGTGGGACCAGAAGCGGTCGTACGCCGCCGGCCCCCACAGGATCTCGGCGTAGTTGCTCAGGCCGATGAACTCGTACGTCGCGTCGATCGTGTTGGCGCCGATCGTGCGTGCCGAGTTGAGGCTGTTGGCGTTGGTCAGGGTCAGGTAGAAGCCGCGGGCGAGCGGGTAGCCGACGAGCACGCCGAGGACGATCACGACGGGCGCGACCATCGCGTAGGCGTACCAGTAGCGGCGGTAGGAGTCTCGCGCGCGCTGGAAGGGGCGGGGCGCCCGCCGCCGAGACCGCGGGGATGTCGCCACTGAAGCGCTCTCAGCATGTCAACCGAACGTGCAGCTCGGGGTGTCGGCGCGCTCGGTCGCGCTGTGGCGCAAGGGTGGAGACGGAGCTATCTCGCTGCAGATCCAGCGGATCTTTGACACGGTCC
>NZ_JBEXSD010000122.1:0-3689 GCF_040613495.1 Nocardioides sp. NPDC006273
TCGCTCACCGGAACGCTGAGATGGACAGGGATCTTGCCGCGTCGACCGGCGCCTACAGCGCGGGCATGTCCGAGGCGGTCGAGTTCGGGGCTGCCCACTCGGTCGACCGGGGTGACGTCTCGGCCGACGGGGGTGACGCCTCGGCCTCAGACCCTCAGGTTGAGACCGTCGCCGTCGCGGTCGACGCTGACCACGCCACCGTCGGTGACCTCGCCGCCGATGAGCATCCGGGCGAGCGGGTCGCCGATGGCGGACTGGATGAGGCGACGCAGCGGCCGGGCGCCGTACGCCGGGTCGTAGCCGGTCTCGGCCAGCCACTCCCGAGCCTCGGGGGTGACGGAGATCGAGATGCGGCGTACGGCCAGACGCTTCTCCAGTTGGGCGAGCTGGATGTCGACGATCTTGGTGAGGTCGGCCAGGGAGAGGGCGTCGAACATGACGACCTCGTCGAGGCGGTTGAGGAACTCGGGCTTGAACGCCCCTCGGACCACCGCCATGACCGACTCGTGCTTCTCCTCCTCGCCCATGGCAGGGTCGACCAGGAAGGCCGAGCCGAGGTTGGAGGTGAGGATGAGGAGCGTGTTGCGGAAGTCCACCGTGCGGCCCTGGCCATCGGTCAGCCGGCCGTCGTCGAGCACCTGCAGCAGGATGTCGAAGACCTCAGGGTGAGCCTTCTCCACCTCGTCGAGCAGCACCACCGAGTAGGGACGGCGCCGCACCGCCTCGGTCAGCTGGCCACCCTCGTCGTAGCCGACGTAGCCCGGAGGCGCTCCGACCAGCCGCGCGACCGAGTGCTTCTCGGAGTACTCCGACATGTCGATGCGTACGATCGCGCGCTCGTCGTCGAAGAGGAAGTCGGCCAGGGACTTGGCGAGCTCGGTCTTACCGGTGCCGGTCGGCCCCAGGAAGAGGAACGAGCCGGTGGGGCGGTTGGGGTCGGCGATCCCGGCGCGCGAGCGGCGCACCGCGTCGGCGACCGCGGTGACCGCGGCCTTCTGCCCGATCAGCCGCTGCCCGACGACGGACTCCATCTCGAGCAGCTTGGCCTGCTCACCCTGGAGCATCTTGCCGGTCGGGATGCCGGTCCAGGCCTCGACCACCTCGGCGATCTGCTGGGCGGCGACCTCCTCGCCGACCAGTCGGTCGGTCACCTGCTCTTCCTCCGACTCCGAGGCGGCCTCGGCGATCTGCTGCTCGAGCGCCGGGATCTTGCCGTAGAGGATCTCCGAGGCCTCCCCCAGCGAACCCTCGCGCTGGAGCCGCTCGGCCTCGCTGCGCAGGGCGTCGAGCTGCTTGCGCAGCGCGCCCTCGCCCTCGAGAGAGGCCTTCTCCCGCTCCCAGCGAGCCTCCAACGCGCGCAGCTGCTCCTCCTTGTCGGCGAGCTCCTTGCGCAGCGCGGCGTGGCGCTCCAGCGAGGCGTCGTCGGACTCCTTGGAGAGCGCGAACTCCTCCATCTTCAGCCGGTCGACGGCACGCCGGAGCTGGTCGATCTCCTCGGGAGACGACTCGATCTCCATCCGCAGCCGGGACGCGGCCTCGTCGATGAGGTCGATCGCCTTGTCGGGCAGCTGGCGGCCGGTGATGTAGCGGTCGGACAGGGACGCGGCGGCCACGAGCGCGGCATCGGTGATGCGGACACCGTGGTGCGCCTCGTACTTCTCCTGGATCCCGCGCAGGATCTGCACGGTGTCCTCCACCGACGGCTCGCCGACGAAGACCTGCTGGAAGCGGCGCTCCAGGGCCGGGTCCTTCTCGATGCGCTCGCGGTATTCGTCGAGCGTCGTCGCGCCGATCATGTGGAGCTCGCCGCGCGCGAGCATCGGTTTGAGCATGTTGCCGGCGTCCATCGCGGAGTCGCCTCCGGCGCCCGCGCCGACGACGGTGTGCAGCTCGTCGATGAAGGTGATGACCTGGCCCTCAGCGGCCTTGATCTCCTCCAGGACAGCCTTGAGCCGCTCCTCGAACTGGCCGCGGAACTGCGCCCCGGCGACCATCGCCGCCAGGTCCAGGGAGAGCACGCGGCGACCCTTCAACGAGTCGGGTACGTCGCCGGCGATGATCCGCTGCGCGAGCCCCTCGACGACGGCGGTCTTGCCGACGCCGGGCTCACCGATGAGGACCGGGTTGTTCTTGGTGCGCCGCGAGAGCACCTGGATGACCCGGCGGATCTCGGAGTCACGGCCGATGACCGGGTCGAGCTTGCCGCGCTCGGCGGCCTCGGTGAGGTCTTGGGAGTACTTCTCGAGCGCTTCGTAGGAGTCCTCGGCGTCCTGGCTGGTCACCCGGCGGTTCCCACGGACAGCCTTCAGCGACTCGCGCAGTCCCTTCTCCTTCAGACCGGCCCCGACGAGCACCTTCTGCGCCGACGACTCGACCGTGGCCAGCGAGATCAGCAGATGCTCGGTGGCGGCGTAGTCGTCCTTCAGGGACGTGGCCAGCGTGATCGCCCCGGCCAGAACACGAGTCAGCGAGCCCGAGGCAGCGGGCTGCTGCACCGTGGACCCGCTGGCACGCGGAAGCCCGGCGAGGGCGGTGGCCGCCGCGCGCGACAGCTCCTCGGCGTCCACACCGGACTTGGTGACCATCGACGTGGCGGTGCCCTCGTCCTGCTGGAGTAGCGCGACGAGCAGGTGGATCGGCTCGGTCGTGGTGTTGCCCGCCGTCGTGGCGGAAAGCTGCGCGGCCTCGATCGCCTCGCGAGCCTTGGTGGTGAACTTCTCTGCCGAAAACTGGCTCATCTGGTCTGCTCTCCTCCTGGGACGCACCTGAGTCTGTCGCGGATTCCCGTCACCCGCATCTATCTCAACACATCAAAGTTGAGTCTATTCCACTCAAGTTTGGCTTTTTCCATTGTCCTTACGACTGTGCCAGCGATCGGGCACACTCCTCCCGTGGACTCCCGAGGCGCCGTGCGCGAGCATCTCGCCGCGCGCCAGCGCGAGGTCCTCGACGACCTGCTGGCCGGACGTACGCCGCCGGGGTTCGATCCCGCCGGAACGACCGCGACGACGCGGGTGCTGCACCACAAGCGCTCCTCGGCCGCCCATCTTGCCGCCCCCGAGCTCGACCTGCTCCCGGACTGGCGCGCCCGCTTCCATGCCTGGGCCGCGCAGCACCCGCAGCAGGGCTGCGCCCACGACGACGTACGCACCTTCCTGGCCTCCATCGGCCCCGGCTGGCTCCGCCTGCACGAGGTCTACGAGGGCCGGCGGCGGATCGCGCTCACCCACATGTCCGGCCGCCGGGTGCTCACCGTCGGCCTCGGCTCGCAGATCTGGCACCTCAGCCGCCGCACCTGGAAACGGAGCTCCACATGAAATCCCTGATCATCATCGCGATCCTCGGTCTGCTCGTCTACGCGCTGGCCAAGGCAGCCGTCGGCGCCGGCCGCGGCAACCGGCGCCGAGGCCCTCGGAGCCACGGTGGCAGCAGCTGCAGCTCCAGCTCGAGCTCGTCGGGTTCCTCCTACGACGCCGGCGACAGCCGCCACTCCTGCAGCAGCTCCTCCTGCAGCAGCTCCTCCTCCGGCGGCTCGAGCTGCGGCGGAGGAGGCGGCGGCGACTGACCCGCCCCCGCCGAGTCGGCTCGTCCTGACCAAGATCCCCGCCGAGTCGGCTCGTCATCAACGCCGGTCTCCTGATCCTCGGCGCGGCGCTCGCAGCGGTGTTCGTACGTCGGCCGCTCACCGC
>NZ_JBEXSD010000123.1:0-3570 GCF_040613495.1 Nocardioides sp. NPDC006273
GGAGATGACGCTCTGCATCATCGCGGCCATCCCGATGCCGATGAGGATCAGACGTGTACCGGCCGCGGATCGAGGTCACTCATCTCCGCCGCCACCAAACAGCACCGGCGAGAGCGAAGAGAACGAGGATGCCGACCGGGGCGACCCAGGTGGGCAGCGGCTCGGGGTCGGAGCTCGGCCGCGGCTCGGCGGCCGGGTCCTCCGGAGATAACTCCGGCGACGGGCTTGAGGGCGCCCCCACAGCATCCCCAAGCACCGTCGCCGGAGCGGTAACGACATTGTCGTCTATCCACGTGAACGCAACACCCTGCCCGGAGGTCACGCCTATTTCGGTAACATTTCTGGTGGCGTAGCTCCAGGCTCCCGAGTCGTCGGCGATCCACAGCGACCAGTAGGCGTCAGCGGGCGGCATCTGGGCGCATCCCGCCTCCTCCGGCCGGCCCGCGACCCGGCAGACGACGCTCGGCATCGAGGTCACGAAGGTGAGCGGATGTCCCGCCTTCTCGAAGAGGTCGGCGCCGGTGTCGCCCTCCTCCGGCTGGACGCAGGCGACCTCCGGGCCGCCGCCCAAGGCGTTGGGCTCGACGACGACGGTCACGCCCGCGCACGCCTCCGCGGCGGATGACGCGGCTGCGGATGAGATGGGTGCGGTGGCCCCGGCGAGGATCGCCAGGGCCACCGCTACAGAACGCAGAATCAGCACGAGCTCTTCGCGGTCGCGTCCTTGGGCAGGAAGACCAGCGACGGCAGCGCCTGTGCGGCCGCGAGGCGGTACATCCCCTCGGACTCCTTCGTCAGTCCCTTGGCGTTGCCCTCGGTCAGCGCGGCGTCGTCGTAGGCCACCGCCCCGGCGTCGTCACCGCAGGTCACGACGTGGTCGGCGACCCACGACGCCGCCTTCTCTGCAGCAGCGGTCTCGCCGGCCCGCCCGAACGCCCATCCGGCCAGGCCGGTGGTGTTGGAGTTGGCGACGTTGCCGGTGGCTGCCTTCAGCGAGCCGTCCTCGGCCTGGGTCTCCTTCAGCCAGTCCGCGCCCGACTTGACGGCCTTCTCCGCCTCCGGGCTGGCCACCGACGACAGGGCGATCAGCGCGAACGCGGTCGCGTCGGCGTCCGGGACGGCCTTCGGGTCACCGTCGCAGGTCTGGTTGGCGGCAGCGGGATCGGCTGTGAAGGTGACTCGGAACCAGCCCTCCTCGCACTGCTGCCCGGCCAGGAACTCCGCAGCGGCCGCGGCTTCCTTGCTCTCGGCGTTGCTCAGTGCCCACACGGCGTACGACTGGCCGATGGTGTTGGAGTAGTCGGCCGCCTTCTTGTTCTTGGGGTCGAGCTTGTCGGCGATGCGGCCGTTCTCGGCGACCGTGCCCTCGAGCTGCGCGAGCAGGCCGGGGTCGGAGACGTCGACGTTCTGCTGGAGGACGAGCGCCTTCGCGGTGGCGCCGGCCGAGGTGACGGTGCCGAAGCCGGGCGAGGTGTAGGCGGCCTTGTTCTTCATCACGGCCTCGGTGATCGTCGCGATCTCCTCGTCGTAGCCGCCGATCTCCGCCAGCGCGATCCCGATGTCGGCGCTGAGCCCGAAGTCGTCGGTGCCGTACTGCGCGTTGCGGGCCACGCCCTCCGGCGCCTGGGCGACGAGCCAGTCGGCCACGGAGGTGGACACCTTGGCGTCGTAGGTGCTCTTCTCCCCCTCCTCGATGGTCTGCTCGCCGCAGCCGGCGAGCGAGGTGAGGGCGAGGGCGGCGGCGATGCCGCCGAAGACGGTCTTCTTCATGGTTCCTTCCGCGCTGTTCGTCGGGAAGGCACGGGGCCGACCCGCTGCGTTCCACGACAGCGTCAGGTCAGTACGCGTCCGTCGGCGGGTGCTCCGGCTCGCTCAGGACACCTCGGAGTCCTGGGCCTACGGTTGCGGGTCAGCGCCGGAGTTCGACCGGCTTCCCCCACCACGGCGTGTGTTGATTGAGGCTCTGCTAATTCGGGGGTAATCCTATGCCCGGCGGGCGCTGCTTGCGGGATCGCGGTTCGAGCAGTCACTCTGTCCCCATGCGCCACAGGATTCTCGGCCTTGTCGCAGCATCGACCTCGGCCACCCTTCTCGCCCTCGTCCAGACCATCCCAGCCGGGGCCGAACCGGCCCGGGCATCGGTGACGTACGCCGATCTCGTCGCCATGTTCGGCGAGAAGGTCGGCGACCGCCGGACCGTCGAGACCGGCCTGCCGAGCCTCAACCGGGCGATGGCCGACGCCCAGATCACCACCGCCTATCGACAGGCGGCCTACCTGACCACGCTCGCCAACGAGAGCTCCTTCCACCACGACGCCAAGGCCGGCGACAAGCGGAAGTTCACCGGCCGCGGCTACATCCAGCTGACCGGCGAGGCCAACTACACCGACGCCGGCACCTACTTCGGGATCGACCTGCGCCGCCGCCCCGAGCTGGCCAGGTCTCTGGACCACAGCGCGCCGATCTCGCGGTGGTACTGGAGCGTCGCCCGCGACATCAACCCGCTCGCCGACGCCCTCGACATGGGCAAGGTCAACGCGGCGATCGGCTATCCCCGCAACAAGGCCGAGGACGCCGAGCGCTGTCGCGACTTCAAGGCCGCGCTGAAGCACCTCAACGGGTCGGTGCCCAAGGGGATCAGGTGCGCCCGCCCGGCGAGGACGTAGCGGAAGACGTACGTCACTTCCTGCCGTTGCGCCTGTCGCTGACCGCGATCGCCGAGGTGCCCTCGTCCTTGAGCTCGAACAGGTCGATCGCCTTGATCAGCTTGGTCCAGGTGGCGTAGCCGTAGTTGCGCGGGTCCTCGGAGGACTGGTTGCGGATGCGGGAGACGACGGTGCCGACCAGGGCCCAGCCGTCGTCGTCGGCGGCCGCGGCGATGGAGTTGCGCAGCAGCTGGATCAACCTGGCGTTGCGCTTCAGCACCTGGCCCGTGGTCGCGGCGGCGGCCTGCTTGCGGGCGGGCGCTACGCCGGCCTCGGTCTCGGCCACCTCCTCGGTGTCGCCGAGCTTCTCCACGACGGTGAACCGGGTGCAGGCGCTCTTGAACGGCGCTGGTGTCTTCTCCCGGCCGTAGCCGTAGACCGCGCGACCCTTCTCCCGCAGGTAGTGCACCAGCGGGGTGAAGTCGGAGTCGGAGGAGACCAGCGCGAACGCGTCGGGGATCGCAGCATGGAGCAGCTCGACCGCGTCGATCGCGAGCGCCATGTCGGAGGCGTTCTTGTGCGCGGTCAGGTCGAACTGCTGCATCGGCCGGATCGCGGCGTCGTGCAGCTCCCCGATCCAGCTCTTCAGCTCGGACTTGGTCCAGTTGCCGTAGGCCCGACGGATCGTCACCTCGCCGTACTCGGCCAGGTCGTTGAGGATCGCGTCGATCTTGGACGCGGGAGCATTGTCCGCGTCGATGAGCAGGGCAATACGGAAAGGCTCGGTCATTCAGGACAGTCTGCCAGTGCACCCCACCGCCGAGTCGGCTCATCCTGACCAAAACCGACGCCGAGTCGGCGCGTCATGACTCCATCGTCGCGACCATCCAGGCCGAGCAGGACAAGGCCATCCGCGCACCGGGCA
>NZ_JBEXSD010000124.1:0-3176 GCF_040613495.1 Nocardioides sp. NPDC006273
GGAGGCGACGCTCCAGCCGGACGGGCAGGTCTCCTTCGTCTGCGACGACCTGGCCGCAGACGTGATCGCGTACCGCTTCGAGCAGCCGCGGACGACGACGGCCGGGATGACGCTGGCGGAGATCCGAACTCTGATCATGGAGGCGGTGCCACAGGCCACCTTCGGGACGGACACGGTAACGGACCAGCCGACACCCCAGTCCCTCACGTGGGACGAGGACCGCGGGCAGGCACTCGATGACCTGGCCCAGTCACTCGGCGGACGCTGGTACGCCCGCGGGAACGGCGAGTTCGTCGTCATGCCGTTCGACTACGTCCTCGGTCCGGTCGTGCAGGAGTTCCGGGACGGCCCGGGCGGGCTGCTGCTGGACGCGTCGATCCCGCGGTCGCGTACGGGGGTGGCGAACTCGGTGGTGGTGGTGTCGGAGCGTGCTGACGGTACGACGCCGATCCGGGTGCCGGCACGCAACACGGCGACCGGCAGCCCGACACGGTTCGGTGGCCTGTTCGGTCGGGTGTCGCAGACCATCAAGGTGCAGACCCCGATCAGCTTCCCGCAGGCGCAGGTGTTGGCTCGGACCCAGCTCCAGGCCGCGTCCGCGCTGTCGCGGCAGTGGAGGCCATCGCTGGTCCCGGATTACAGCATCGAGCCTGGCGACACCGTGAGCTTGCAGTTCATGGGCGTTCGCGACACGCAGATCATCGACAGCATCAGCTACCCCCTCGACACGGCCACCCCGATGGGGATCGCCACCCGAGCCGGGACGACAGGAGCCTGACATGGATACGACGCCGCTCGGCTTTCCCTACCCTGAGTGCGACCCGCCACGGGTCAAGGATCTGTCGGACATCGGGCAGCTGCGGGCGCTCGCCGAGGCCGTGGATGGTGTCGTCCAGCAGATTGCCACCGACCTCGACGACCAGCTCGTCCGGCCGCTGGGTGCCCGGATGCGCGAGTCCGTGGCCACCGCATGGCCTGGCGGCACGGCGAACCCCAACCTGAACCAGGTGGTCTTCGCATCGACGGGCATGGGGGACACCACCAGCGGCGGCATCCGGATCGTGGAGTCCGGCTGGTACCTGGTTGGCATGTACTCGCTGGTCCTCGCCCCGTCGGGAACGGAGGTGGCGGCACGGCCGAACATCCTCCGCAACGGGGCGAACGTGATCAATTATGGGGATGTCGGGCAGCAGGTGACCGCGACTGCGGGTGACGTGTACGTGTCGACGACGGTGCAGCTCGCGGCCGGCGACCTGTTGAAGCCGCGGATCGCGACGAATGGTGCGGCCGCGTACAACACGACGACCCACATGTGGGCGCTAGAGCTGCTGGAGGTGTGATGACGGTTCCGCTTCCCACGTCGGCTGAGCTTGCCGCACAGGATGGCCCGTACGCAGCATTCCGCATGGGTACGGTCGTGAGCTTCGCGACGAACCAGGCGGTCGTCTCTATCGGTGGCACATCATTCTCTGCGGCCTACCTGGTGGGGGCCAGCTTCACTGCTGGGGATCTGGTGTACGTGTCCCAGCAGGGCGGCTCGTGGGTGATCCACGGCGCTCTCGCGGGGGTCGGCGTGAACGAGTTGGCCGACGCCAACCCGTCGTTCGAGGACTCGGCGCCGGGGTCAGAGCCGGCACTGTGGGTTCAGGCGAACGTGTCGGGTAGCTCGGGCGCGGTGGTGCAGGAGGTGGCAGGCGCCCCGGACGGCACGCAGGTCGCCTCGGTGGGCAGCACGGACACTGCTGCCGCTGTCCACTACCTGTACTCGCAGCCGCGCCCGGTGACGGCTGGCTGGCAGTTCTCTGTGTCTGCGTCCGCTGCGGGTGACTACCAGCCGACGGACACACCGACCGCCGACGGCGCGCTGGTTGCCTTGTGGTTCGCGAACTCGACGAACCTCTACCCGGTGACGTCATCGGCGGACACCGTCATCGTGACGGCCAACGACCTCGTACAGCAGCCCCTGTACACCGTCCTCTCCGGGACCGTGTCAGCGCCCGTCACCGGCTTCATGCGGCTCGCTCTCCGTTCGTCGACGGCCGGGCTGCAGCGCGTGTGCTGGGACAACGTGATCGTGAGGAGAATCTGATGCCCGCCACTACCCCCCGCGGCTACGAGTACCCGCTGTACGGGGACACGCAGAACCCGCCAGCGCAGATCCAGGCCCTGGCCGAGGACATCGACGCCGACGTACAAGGCCTGTACACCGCCAGGACCACGGCCCGCAACGCACCCACGGCCCTCATCTCCCAGCTGTCCGACACCATTCCCAACAGCGTCCTGACGACCGTCACCTTCGACAACGAGCTGTACGACAACGCAGCCATGGTCAACCTCGGGGTGGACGCCACCGCGATCAGCATCACGAGCGCCGGCCTGTACCTGGTGTCGGGTGTCGTGCAGCAGAGCACCGCGCTCGGCACCACACCGAACGCGATCGCCATGTTCCTGCGGTCGGTTGGTGGCCTGGTGCCGGACATCGCAACGGTGACGAAGAACCTCGGATCGTCGATCACCACCCTGTCGATGGTGGCTCTGACGCGCTGCAACGTGGGCGAGAAGATCACGCTGGCGGTGCAGCAGAACAGTGGTGGACCGATCGACGTAGACAACTGCCGTCTCTCCGCAACCAAGGTGGCCCCCTGATGCCCGCATCCACCGTGAACCGGGGCTACCCGTACCCGGTACCGACCGACCCGACCGATGTGGCCGGCGACATCCAGGACCTTGCCGAGGCCATCGACACGGACCTGCAAGCGCTCCAGGCGAGCGTTGGGCCGCGGCCGATGGCACGGGTGCGTGGCGTTACGCCGGTCACGATGGAGGGGGCAACAGCGGACTCAGCTACCTTGTCGCTGGAGCTGGTCGACTTCAACATCGGTGGCGCTATTGCACCGTTGACCGGCAGCAACGTGAGGATTCTGCTCCCGGGTATGTGGCTGGTGGTGGCCACCTTCATCTACTCGATTCCGAACGGACCGAACGTTGCGAGCATCGGCGTGGACATCGTGGACGCTACGAACACCGAGGTGGGCCGGGCGAACACGCACCTGTTCCCGGCGGTGCCGGAGTTGCAGCGGAACATGGACGTCTCGGGGATGACGAACGTGGTGCCGGGGTCGCTGGACACGCTGCGCCTGAGGGCGGAGGTGCGCCGGTTCGCGGCCGCTACGACG
>NZ_JBEXSD010000125.1:0-3099 GCF_040613495.1 Nocardioides sp. NPDC006273
GCCCTCCAGGATGTCCATCCACGTGCCGCCAGACGCCGTCATGTCCGCGTACGTCGGCCACGTCTCGGCCACCCGGCACCAGTTTGCGCACACCGTCCCCTGGATCGGACCCGCCCCCGCGTCATCCACCACCGTCACCGGCGCCGCCCACAAACGGTGCGGCCACCGCTGGTCAATCGGATCCGCCAGGTACCCCTCGACGAGGTCACCCGGCTGCACCGTGTACGGCTCCCACCCATACGCCGCGGGCGCCGTGATCTGGAGCGGACCGCCCCAGGTAAACAGATCGCGCACAGCCAGACGGGCAGCGTTCGTCTTGGTCAGGAACCGGATGCTGGAGTCGAGGTTCTTGCGCCGTCCGTACACGTCGGCCGGGGTCTCAGAGTCGAACCGGTCGAACAGGCCAGCATCGGCCCGGCGGACCTTCTCGCCCCAGCCGCCCCACACGAACGGCTCTCCGCCCGTCCCGCAGGCCGCGGCGTTCAGGGCCTCCGCCGAGGCGCAGAACCCGAACGTCAGGTTTGCCCACGGGCGCAGCGGGTCACGGACACACACGACGTCACCCGCAGCAGGTGGGGTGATCGGGCCCTGCGTGATGACCTGGTTGCCGGGCTGGGCGGTCCACCGGTACCAGGTGGGGACACCGTCGGAGGGCGTGGTGTCGTAGGTGGCACCGACCTGCCCCGTGAGGGCGACCTCGCGCATGAACGTCCACGGGCCCAGCGCGGAGGACGCCGACTCCAGGATGGCGGTCGTCTGCGTGCCCGGCGCGGCAGTGAAGTCCGCGGTGAGGAAGAGCGGTTCGCAAGCCATCAGTACCTGAATCCCTGCACGTAGACGCGGTTTCGACGGGTGTTGGCCGTGGCCACTCGACCGTCCACATAGGAGGCGAGCAGCTGGTTGCCGAGGTACACGTTCACTGGGGCCACTCCTCCGCCGGGGCCCAGGGGTGTGATGCCTACCGGGCCCACCGCGCCGAACCCGGAAGGCGGCTTGAGCTTGGCGGCATGGGCGAGGTTGTTCACCTGTTTCCGCACGTCAGGCAACATGCTCTCCAGGCCGATGATGAACCCTCGGCCGGTGTCCTCACCGATGGCCATCATGACGCGGGACGGGGACTGGATGTCGAGAGCGCCCTTGATGGTGCTGACCACCTCATTGGCCAGACTGGACGCCAGGCCGAGCACGTTGGGAATCATCGAGCGGATACCGCTGATGAGTCCGCCGATCAGGTCCTGACCGATCCGGAAGAACTCATTGAGCACCCCGTTGAAAGCGTCGCGAATTCCGAATGCCAGGTCGAACATGTACTTGATGACCTTGGCGGTCAACTGCTGCACGCCGACGACGAACTGGTTGACTTTCGACAGGGTCTTGACGACCAGATTGTCGCCGAACCGCAGCAGCGACGAGCTGGTCTCAGCCGTCATGTTCTCGATCGAATCGCCGACCTGCGGCGTCTTCGTCACCACGTCCACGACAAACCGGTCGATCTGATACTTCAGCGGGCTCAGGTTGTCCCGGAACCACCGCAGCGCCGGCACGACCACCCGGTCGATGATGATTGCCAGACCACTGAAGATGATGCCAAGCGCCTCCAGCGCGCCACCTGTTATCCCGGCCGCATACGGCAGGGCAATGGCCAGCAACTCCGCCAGCTCCATGACCAGCGGCGCCGACATCTCCAAGAACTTCATCACATGCGGCGCCACCTCCACGATGAACTCGCGGAACGCCGGCGCGATCAGCTCAATGGCCGGAGCCAGGATCTTCAACGCCTCAGTGAGCAGCGGAAGCAACGCGGTAACCAGCGTGCCGACCGTAAGCGAAAGTTCCTTGAGAATGGACTGGAACTCTTCGCTCTCTGTCAAATCCTCGAACGCCTGCGAGATCTTCTCCAGCGTGTCGAACAGGCCGCCACCGTCCTGAGTCAGACCGCCAAAGATGTTGCCGACTCCGCTAGCGAAATTGCCGACAATCCGGCCAAGCTGTACGAAGGTATCGACGGCCTTGTCGATCAGCTTCTCCAGCTCACCCGACTCGAAGGCCGCGTTCAGCTTCTCTGCGATCCGCAGCGACGCCGCATCCACCGCCTTCGTAATGCGGTTCATCGCAGGCGCCGAAGCAGCCGCCAGCAGACCGAAGCCGGTCAGCGCTCTCGCGGGTACCTCCTCCAGGTTCTGGAGGCTCTTCGTTGCGCCAGTCAAAGCCCGCCCGAGGACACCGCGTTCGGAGATCTGAGCGGCCGCGATACCCGCGTTCTTGCCCACCCTGTTCAGGGAGTCAGCAGTGTTGTTCAGGGCCCGTGTGACCTGTGGTCCGACCCGCTGGGCCAGCCCCCGCAGGATCTCATCGAAGTCCTTGAAGACCCTGTTCTGCACGCCCAGCTGTACGGCCTTCAGCTCGCGGCGCATCGTGTGGATCTCGTCGGCGAACTTGGCCGCCTCCGGGGCCAGCTTCTCCAGCGACTTGTGAAAGTCCTCGACCGACACGTCCGGGTCGAATGCGTCGCTGATCGCGTCCTCGACACCGACCATCGCGAGTTTCACGGTGCCGGCGGTGAGCCGCATGGTGAGCATGCCGGACGTGGCGACAGCGGCGGCGGGGGCGATCTGCTGGATGGCTGCGGCCAGGGCCGCGGCGGCCGGGACGAGGGCACCAACGGCGCCGCCAAGAGCGCCAACACGACCGACGAGCGGGGCGATCGATGCGGCCGACGAACCCGCACTCCGGCCGAGGCGCAGCAGGGACGAGCCGAGCCGGTTGACGCGGCCCTCCCAGTCCCGATCCACCTCGACCTCAACCTCGACCGGGTCGGTGGTGCGGTTGAGGGTGGCGACGACGGCGTCGATGCCGGTGCGGAGGCTGGCGAGTGACCCGCGGTCGAGGCGTGCCTCGACGGTGACCTCGGGAGCGCCGTTCTCTACGGCGGCGACCGCGCGGCCGATGGACGCGTCGAGCTCGCGGATGCTGCGCCGCTGGTCGAGGACCGCGGTGAGGTCGATCGTGTTGTTGGGGTCGGCCTCGGCTGCGGAGACGACGCGGCCGAGCGCGGCATCGAGGGTGCGCAGGGTGTTGCGGGCGTTGAGTCCCGCCTCC
>NZ_JBEXSD010000126.1:0-2888 GCF_040613495.1 Nocardioides sp. NPDC006273
GGGTGTGGTCGAGGCTCTTCACCTCGTAGGCGAGCGACTTCATCGGAAGGTGCTGGAGGTTGGTGAAGATCGTCTGCTGCTGATCGACGAGCTTCCTTGATGGAGGGCCGCCGTCGGCGTATCTGGCTGTGTCAGAAGTCAGGCGTTGGCCTTCTTCTTCCCCGGTCCCTTGCGGTGCAGGTGAGCCGGGCCGATCTCGCCACCGCGAAGCAGGTCGAGGCGCTCCTTGAGGATGTCCTCGAGCTCCTTCTCCGAGCGCCGCTCCAGGAGCATGTCCCAGTGCGTACGCGCAGGCTTCTCGGCCTTCTCCTCCGGCTTGGCACCGGAGAGGTTGAGAGCCTCCATGCCGCAGCGCGGGCACTCCCAGATCGCCGGGACCTCGGCCTCGTCCGACATCGTGATCTCGAAGTCGTGGCCCTGCGGGCATCGGTAGGCCACCTGCTGGCGGCCCGCGAACTCGATCCCGCGTTCGTCCTCAAAACTTTGTCCGCCCAGTCGGGCGCCGCGCAACGTGCGCTCGGCCATGAAGCACCTCCTGAGTCGATCGTCCCCCGTTGAATGAACTGAAGAGCGAGGCGGTCTGCGGACTCATAACGCAGGCCGGTCAGGCCTCTTCATACCTGCAACGGTACAGAGGAGGTGATGATTCCGTGAAATGTCGAGGTTCTCGCCGTGGTGTTCGATACAGGTCCCGCCTGACCTGCGGATCTCCCTGAGAAAGTCCTGAGGGCCCGGTGTCGCGAATCCGCCAGTCGCCTCAGACCCGTTGGGGAGCCCGGTTGCCGGCCTGCTCGATGCCCTTCGCGGTGTTCACCAGGGCGAGCAGTGCGCCCCCGATGACGAAGAAGGCGATCAGCGCCAAGATGGCCGGACGGTAGGAGTCGGTGAGCTGGTAGACGAGCCCGAAGACCAGGGTGCCGAGCCACGAGGTGCCACGGTCCATGGCGTGGTAGAGGCTGAAGTACTCCGCCTCCTTGCCGGCCGGGATGAACAGCGAGAAGTACGAGCGCGCCAGCGCTTGGGTGCCACCCATGACCAGACCGATGCCGACACCGACGATCAGTAGCGGGACCAGCGTCTGCTCCGGCACGAAGTAGGCCACCACGACGATGAGCATCCAGCCGCCCAGCCCACCGAGGATCACCCGCTTGGCACCGAAGACCTTGGCCAGCCGCCCGAAGAAGATCGCCCCGCCGACCGCGACGAACTGCACCAGCAGATAGATGCCGAGCATCGTGCCGGTCTCGAATCCGAGCTCCTCGACCCCGTAGATCGACGCCGAGCTGATCACGGTCTGGATGCCGTCGTTGAAGAAGAGGTAGGCCAGCAGGAAGGTCAGCGCGACCGGATACTGCGGCAACTCCTTGAGCGTCACGAACAGCTGACCGAAGGAGCGTGCGACGACACCGCCGGAGACGTCCTCGACGTCCGCGGGCTCGTGCCGCCGGATCCGACGCCAGGGGATGATGATGAACCCCGCCCACCACAGGCCGGCTGAAAGCATCGAGATCCGCACGGCCAGCTCGGTGCCGAGGCCGATCGGGTCTGCGAAGGTGACCAGGAGGAAGTTGACGGCGAGCAACAGCCCACCGCCGGCGTACCCGTAGGCCCATCCGATCGAGGAGACCCGGTCGCGCTCGTCCTCGGTCGAGATCAGGGGCAGGATGGAGTCGCTGACCACCACCGCCGCCCCCGCACACAGGTTGGCGATGATGAACATGATCGAGCCGAACCACCAGTTGTCCCCGGTCATGAAGAACAACAGCGCCGCGCAGAGCGCACCGGCCCAGGCGAAGCCGACCATCAGGTCCGGCTTGCGCGAGGTGCGGTCGGCGATCGCGCCGACCAGGGGATAGATCAGCGCCGAGAGCAGGGTGGAGAAGGTGATGACGTACGACGGCAGTGCACCGGGTGCGATCGAGAGCCCGAGCACGTCGATCCGGTTGTCGACGGCAGCGGCCTTCGCGATCTCGATCAGGTAGGGCGCGAACAGCACCCCGGCGACCGTCGTCTGGAACGCGGAGACGGCCCAGTCGGTGAAGAACCAGCCCTTCTGCTCCCTGACCCGCTCGGCCGGACTGATGTCGCCGATCCCGGCTGATGTGCTCACTTCTCGGGCTCCTCATCGTTCTGTCCGGTGGGCTCAGCCCGAGGCGTCGTAGCCTCCCACAGGCCACGCTCCTGCAGGAACGCTTTCAGTACGTCGGTGCGGTCGGTCATCAGACCGTCGACGTCACGCTTGAGCAACCGCTCCATCTCGGCCGGGTCGTCGACGGTCCAGACATGGACCTCCTTGCCCGCCTTGTGGGCGCGGCGGACGAGACCGCGAGACGCCACCCGGATCGACAGCGGCCCGGGAAGACGGTGACGGTGCGGGATCTGGAAGGCGTCGAAACGGGCGCCGGCCAGCCGCTTGGCGATCCCGGCCGTAGGCGCCAGCAGGTAGGCCAGCACCTCTCGCGGGTGGGCCGAGGTGCGTACCCGGCCGTTGGTCAGGCGCCGAAACCTCTCCAGCCGTCGCCTCGAGAACGAGCCGACGATGACCTTGTCCTCGTGGTCGGTCGCCTCGAGCAGCTCGGCCACGGCACCGACCGACCCGTCGGACTTGAGGTCGATGTTGAACGTCGCCTCCGGGAAGGCCGCGAAGAGCTCGGCCAAGGTCGGCACGCCGTGCTGGCCGCCGATGCGGGCTGCCTGCACCTCGGCGTACGTCATCTCCGCGATCAGTCCGCTGACGTCGGTCACCCGGTCGAGCGCCTCGTCGTGGAAGGCGAGCAGCACCCCGTCACGAGTGTCGGCGAGGCCGCCGAAGTTGGTCTCGAAGCCCCAGATGCGCTGGGAGGGATCCATCATCGTGTCGTTGTGGCCGTCGGGGGCCTCGAGCTCGA
>NZ_JBEXSD010000127.1:0-2835 GCF_040613495.1 Nocardioides sp. NPDC006273
GCTGGTCGTCGTCGGCGCCGAGGACAACCTCGCCAAGGGCACCGCCGGGGGAGCGATCCAGTGCATGAACCCGGGCGCGTCTTAACGCGCCGACTCGGCGTGGTTTTGCGTCAGGATGCGCCGACTCGGCGCCCGGCAGAGCGGCGTCAGCGGGAGAGGGCGCGCTTGAGCAGGGCGAGGGTGACCTCTCCCATCGAGGTGCCGTCGTGCTTGGCGGCGAAGGGGAAGACGCTGGTCTCGGTGGCGCCGGGGGTGATGGCGACCTCGAGGACGACGAAGGCGCCGTCGGGGGTGACCATGAAGTCGGTGCGGGAGATGTCGCGCATGCCGAGCAGCTCGTGGGCGCGGACGGCGGTCTCGCCGAGCTCGGCGAGCAGCGCGTCGGGGAGGTCGGGGCGGCCGAAGCCGACGAACTCGGCGGTGTAGCGAGCCGCGAAGTCGAACTCGTGGCCCTTGCTGAAGTCGATGGCGATGGGGGTCAGCGACTGCGGGCCCTCGTCGGTCTCGCGGACGACCACGGAGACGTCGATGCCGGCGTAGAAGCGCTCGATGAGCGCCTCGTCGCAGTAGGCGTAGGTCTTGACCAGGGCCGCGGGGAGGGCGGAGAGCCCGTCGACACCGGTGACGCCGAGCGCCGAGCCGCCGCGCGAGGGCTTGACCACGACCCGCTCACCCAACCGGGAGATGACGTGCTCCATCAGCACCGGCGCGCCGACGTCGCGGAACGTCGTGGACGACAGCGAGACCGAGTCCGGCACGGGGATGCCCCCGCGGCGCAGGAGCTCGCGGGCGGCGGTCTTGTCGAACGCGACGCGGCAGGAGGTGGAGACGGTGCCGACGTACGGGATCCCGATCAGCTCCAGGAGCGTCTGGATCTCGCCGTCCTCACCGAACTGGCCGTGCAGAGCCGGCAGCGCCACGACCGCCTTGTCGCGTTCGAGGTTGTGCAGCAGCGCCCGGTCGAAGTCGTACGCCGCCACCTCCACTCCCAGCGCCGACAGCTCGCGCACGAGGTTGCGGCCGGAGGCCAGCGACACGTCGCGCTCGTGGCTAAGCCCGCCGGCGATGACGGCGACGGGCCCGGAAAGAGGTGGTGTGCTCATGGGTTCGTTGTAACAGACGTGGAAAGGTTTATTGGAAAGGTGGGTCTCGACCTGCGGTCGCGGCTTCGCAAGCTCAGCCGCGCGCTCGCTCGACCTCCTCGCGTTTGCCCGGAGCAAGCTCCGAGCAAGGCTCGGAAATCAGATGTGCACGACCGGGCAGGTCAACGTGCGGGTGATGCCCTCGAGATTCTGCACGCGGGCCACGACCAGCTTTCCGAGCTCGTCGACGTTGCGGGCCTCGGCGCGGACGATCACGTCGTACGGACCGGTGACGTCCTCGGCCAGGGTCACGCCCTGGATCTTGCCGATCTCGGTGGCGACCTCTGCGGCCTTGCCGACGTCCGTCTGGATGAGGATGTACGCCTGTACGACCATGGTGCAGCTCCTGTTCTCCGTGCCTCCCTTGGCACATTGTCCGACCAGTAACCTATCGCGTTATCTATCGATCGACCTACACCGACCCTGGGGATAAGACGTAACGAGGCAGCGACCGCGTGAAGTGCGGAGACGACCGGATGCGTGTCCCGGTATCTTCGCGCGTCGAGAGGAGGGTTGGATGTAGTCATGGCTTTTCCGAGGGACTCGACGCTCGCCGACATCGGTGAGTTCGGGCTGATCACCGAGATGACCAAGCACTTCGCCCAAGGAGAGCAGGTGCTGGTCGGCCCCGGCGACGACGCCGCGCTGCTGCGGGTCAAGCATGGTCACGTGGTGGTCTCGACCGACCTGCTCGTCGAGGGCCGACACTTCAGGCGGGACTGGGCCGAGGCGTCCCACATCGGCCACCGGGCCGCCGGTCAGAACCTCGCCGACATCGCCGCGATGGGCGGCGTGGCGCACTCGATGACTCTCGGGCTCGCCCTTCCGTCTGACCTTCCGGCCGAGTGGGCGGTCGACTTCGCGGAGGGGTTCGCCGCCGAGTGTGCGCTGGTCGGGGCCTCCGTCGTCGGAGGCGATGTCACCGGCGCCGACCAGATCGTCATCTCCGTGACCGCCATCGGCGCGGTCGCCCAGGCACCGGTGCTCCGCTCGGGCGCCGAGCCCGACGACGTACTCGCCCTGTGCGGCCGTCAGGGGTGGGCCGCCGCCGGCCTGGCGATCCTCAAGCGCGGGTTCCGGTCACCGCGCGTGCTCGTCGACGCCTACCGGCGCCCACAGCCGCCGTACGCCGCCGGCCCAGCCGCCGCAGCCGCCGGTGCGTCTGCCCTGATCGACGTCTCCGACGGGCTCCTGTCCGAGGCCAGGCACATCGCCGACGCCTCGGAGGTCTCCATCGACGTGCACACCTCGGCGCTGACCATCTCCGATGAGCTCAAGGCGGTCGCCTCGGCGACGGGGGCCGACGCGCTCGCGTTCGTGCTGGGCGGGGGAGAGGACCACTCCCTGCTCGCCGCGTTTCCGCCTGATGTCGAGCTGCCGGAGGGGTGGGTCGTTATCGGGGCGATCGGGGAACCGGGAGATGAGCCGGTCACGGTCGATGGGGAGGTCTACGAAGGGTCGACGGGCTGGACGCACTTCTGAGCGTCGAGAAACCCCTGTCTGGGTTTGCTGCTCGGCTTGCCTTACGTCGGGCTTGCGCCGACGCGGCGCAATCCGGTCCTCCGCGCTTCGCGCGGTTACTCCCTCGCTCGGCGCGAGCGGACGAGCAAGCTCGCCGCTCGGCCTCGCTCCGGTCGTCTCGCTTCGCTCCGGTCCGTTTGCGCCGAGTCAGCGCCTATCGGATCAAAGCAGA
>NZ_JBEXSD010000128.1:0-1747 GCF_040613495.1 Nocardioides sp. NPDC006273
ACCCGCGCGTCTCGCGGTCCTCGGCGCTGGCCTCCAAGGCGACCGGCTACCCGATCGCCAAGATCGCCGCCAAGGTCGCGATCGGCTCGGCGGGATCAGTTGGTTTGAGCCGACTCGGGGATGAGCGGGGGACGCAGGCCGTTGACGGCTGGCGTGATCCGGCGCTCGAGCCGCATCGAGGCCGCGACGACTCCGACGCAGCCGACCACCATCAGTGCGATGAACACCGTCGACTGGCCGTGCTCCAGCAGGAAACCGGCCAGGACGGGGCCGATGATCGCTCCGGTCTGGAACGAGGCGGAGTTGATCGCGTTGTAGCGTCCGCGCAGATGATCGGGAGCCATGTCGTTGGTCAGGGCGGGGAAGGCCGACTGCATCAGCGTCTCGCCGAGAGCGAAGAACAGCCCCTGGAAGGCGATCACGCCGACGATGGCCGCCACGGAGCCCGGCACCAGGCCGGTCGCCCCGAACACCACCCAACCCACGGCCCAGATGCCGGCGGTGGCGATCAGGACCCGGGTGCGCCGTCGGCCGCTGACCCGGTTCATCACCCAGAACTGGGCGAGCACGATCACCGCGCAGTTGACCACGAACGCGAACCCGACGACCCGGGTCGAGACCTCGGCGATCTGACGCGAGTAAGCCGGGAACCCGCTCTCGATCTGGCCGTAGCCGAGAGTCGAGAGCAGCACTCCGATCGCCACCAGCCAGACGACCTCGGGACGACGCAGGATCGTGGCGTACGAGGCGGTCGCATCAGGTTGGTCGGCAGCAGGCCGCGCGGCGCGGCCGTGCAGATGACGCAGCGGGCCGAGCAGGACGAGGGCCGGGATCATGAAGGTGGCGGCGTTGCCGAGGAAGGCGTAGGTGAACGTCTCGGGACGGGTCACGTCGATGAAGAGTCCGCCGATGACGCCGCCGACGCCGATGCCGAGGTTGATCAGGGCGAAGTTCACCCCGTAGTAGCGCTGTCTGAGCTCACCCTCGACCACAGTGGCGACCAAGGCGTTGGCGGCGGGCCAGGAGACCCCGGCCTGGACGCCCAGAAGACAGAGGGCCGCCGCGGCGAGGATCGGGGTGTCGGCGAAGGCGAGCACGATGTCGCCGGCGATCGCGCAGACCAGGCCGCCGAGGATCACCGGGCGGGCGCCGTACTTGTCGATCAGGGTGCCTGCCGGCCCGGTGACCACGAAGCCGGTGATGGCGATCAGGCCCATCAGGGTGCCGGCGAGGCCGAGGTCGAAGCCGCGTACCTCATGCAGGTAGATGATCGTGAACGGCAGCGTCATGCCGCGGCCGAGGAGCTGGATCGCGACCGTCGCCAGGAGCCAGCGGCCTTCGCGTGGAAGTGCCGCTATGAAGTCACGGAGGCCGAGAGCGGGGGGATTGGACACTGCCCAATCTTCGCCTTTACCTGGAGCGGTGGCGAATGGTTTCTCGCGTCGTCGACATCGCTGGCCGGGCTATAGGTCCCGGCGCAGTTCTGCCCTTGGTCCCGACCGATCCGGGTCTGGCGTCCCGGGTCCGGATCGAACTTTCGGTGACCACTTCGTGGACGATAAGGGGTGCCAGTGCATGGTTTGGCCCCAAGACCGGGCTAACGTAATGCCCCGTGGGTGATGAAACTCGGTGGTTGAACGAAGAGCAGCAGCGCTCTTGGCGTGCTCTCATGATGGGGATGACCCTGCTCGACGACCGCCTGGACGCCGATCTGCGCGCCGGCTTCGACATCTCGCTCTCCGAGTAC
>NZ_JBEXSD010000129.1:0-1674 GCF_040613495.1 Nocardioides sp. NPDC006273
CTCGACAGGCTCGACCACCGGGTCTCGGGGTGGTCTCGACAGGCTCGACCACCGGAGGTCGAGCTTGTCGAGACCTCTCTCAGCCGGGGATGGTCAGTCGTGTGGGGTCTTCGACGTGTTCGCGAGCCGAGGCAGATCGCCTAGTCGTCCTTCGATGAGCGCGATGCGTTTGGCTCGGCCCCAGTTCTGGATCTGTTTCTCCCGCGAGAACGCATGAGCGACGTTGTCGTACTGCTCGTACCAGACCAGCTGCACGGGAAGTCGATGGCGGGTGTACTCAGGACCCAGTCCGACGCGATGCTCGGTCATTCGACGCTCGAGGTCGGTCGTGCTGCCGACGTAGAGGGTTCGGTCTGCGCAGAGAAGCATGTATGTGAAAGCCATGCCTTCATCTTGAGCGGGACCACCGACAGTTTTCGGGGGTCGTGCGTCTCGGGACTTCGCTCGTCCGGGGGTCGAGCTTGTCGAGACCCCTCTCCAAAGGGCAGTGGTCTCGACAGGCTCGACCACCGGGCGTGTGGTGGTCTCGACAAGCTCGACCACCGGGTCCGTGAGGCGGTGGTCTCGACGGACACGGCCATCGAAGTGAGGGGTGGTTGAGGAGGTGTCTGTTCGGAGGTCGAGCTTGTCGAGACTCTCTGCGCTGGGCAGTTGGTCTCGACAGGCTCGACCACCGGGCGTGTGGTGGTCTCGACAAGCTCGACCACCGGGAGACCTCTTGCCCGCCTGGAGTTCATCCATGCGGGTTTCACGTGAAACAGTTTGTGCGTGAGCGAGGAACGTGAGGACTTGGGTGGTCTCGGCGAGCTCGACCCCCGGGCGGAGAGAGTCTTTCCCGACGACCGCCTGGAGCTTGCGGAGAAGTACGCCGCGTGGCTGGCGGACGCCGGAGTGGTCCGCGGGCTGATCGGGCCCCGAGAGGTTCCGCGGCTGTGGGATCGGCACATCCTGAACTGTGCCGTTCTGGGGGAGATGATCCCCGAAGGAGTCGCGGTCGCGGACATCGGATCCGGTGCGGGACTCCCGGGCCTGGTCCTCGCGATCACCCGCCCCGACCTGCAGATCACGCTGATCGAGCCGCTGCTGCGGCGTACGACGTTTCTCGAGGAGGTCGCCGGCGACCTCGGGCTCGAGAACGTCACGGTGCTCCGAGGGAGGGCGGACGCCTTTCACGGTGAGCTCGGCTTCGACGTCGTGACTTCGCGAGCGGTCGCCGGGCTGGACAAGCTGCTCGACTGGTCGATGCCGCTGGTATCCCCCTCAGGAGCGCTCGTCGCGATGAAGGGGTCGAGCATCGAGGCAGAGATCGAGGAGGCCGGCCCGACGTTGAAGAAGTGGGGATGCGCGCCGCCGACGGTCTCCGAGCTCGGTGTAGACGTTTTGGAGACGACAACTGTCGCGGTTCGGGTGGTTTGGTCGGATCCCGCACGGGTAGATTGGCCGCCGGTCCCGAAGGGCGGCCAGAAGGGGTCCAAGGGTGGGCCCCGAAAGAAGAAGCGCCGCTGAATGGTGGTCGAGCCTGTCGAGACCACGACAGCTCGTGCGCCCGCTCGACGCCGAGGTCCTCGAACCCGTGGCGGAGCAGCTCGAGCGCCGGCACCTTTTACACCTACTTCAACGACAAAGAAGAGATCTTCGCTGCCGTCATGGAGGAGACGAAGAACGAGATGCTCC
>NZ_JBEXSD010000130.1:0-1440 GCF_040613495.1 Nocardioides sp. NPDC006273
AGACCCGGTGGTCGAGCCTGTCGAGACCACCCCGAGACCCGGTGGTCGAGCCTGTCGAGACCACCCCGAGACCCGGTGGTCGAGCCTGTCGAGACCACCCCGAGACCCGGTGGTCGAGCCTGTCGAGACTACTGCCCCACGGAGAGAGGTCTCGACAAGCTCGACCTCCGATGGTCGAGCCTGTCGAGACCACCGTGGAACACGGAGCGTTCTCCTCGCGCGACGCGGTACCCGGGGCCGAAAGCGTCGGCGCGCTTCCCTGCCAACAGAGGGTCTCGACAAGTTCGACCTCCGAGTCCGACAGACGCCGTTTCACGTGAAACACGCCCCGCCCGGAGGACCGACGAGGGGCGGCGACCCAACGAATCCGCAGAACAAGGCCAGAAGGGGTCACGGGGGCGCTCGGTGCGCTAAAGTCCGCGGGCAGCCTTGCGAATCTGATGCAACCGCGCGCGCTGCTCGAACGTCTTAGTCGTAGAAGTCGCACTCGATGCGACCCCAAGCGGCCCGCGCGACCGGGCCACCAATCATGACCACGGAGCTGATGTGAACGTCCGTAGAACCCCGGTGGCGATCTTCCTCACCGCCATCCTCGCCTTGGGATTCTCCCTCGGCTCGATCGCTGCCACGAGCAGCGCACAGGCCAGTGTGCCGACGTCCTCCCTCGGACAGGTCGGACTGCACACGGCATACAAGGTTCTCTACAAGCCGGGCTCCAGCGGTCTCGGGGTGCGAAAGATCCAGGCTCGGCTCAAGGAGAAGAGCATCTACACCGGTCGCGTGAGCGGCTACTACGGCTCGAAGACCACGCGTGCCGTCAAGACCTTCCAGCGCAACCAGCGTCTGGCCATCACCGGCAAGGTCAACCAGCGCACGCTCGACCGTCTCCGCTCGAAGACGAGCACACCGACCGACGCGACGATGTACAACCTCGACCGCCGCTGCCTCACCGGCCGCGTCCTCTGCGTCGACAAGACCGACCGTCGGATGCGCTACGTACGCGGCGGCAAGATCGTCAAGGCGATGGACGCCCGCTTCGGCTGCAAGGCCAACCCGAGCCGGATGGGCGCCTTCAAGGTCTTCAAGAAGAGCCGCAACCACGTCTCCTCGATCTACCACACGCCGATGCCGTACGCGATGTTCTACTCCGGCGGCCAGGCCGTGCACTACTCGTCGGACTTCGCCGCCCGCGGCTACAACGGTTGCTCCCACGGCTGCGTGAACGTCCGCAAGAAGGCGGCCATCGCGTGGGTCTTCGACCAGATCCGTATCGGTGACCGGGTCGTCGTCTACCGCTCTTAGCCGCACCGGTGGTCGAGCTTGTCGAGACCACGACCTCGCGGTCGTGCTGGACGGCATCCAGCCACCGTCGAGCTTCCCCTCTCCGTTGCCGCGTGAGAAGCGGACGGCGGTGGCGATCTGCGGGGTGAACCCGGCGAA
>NZ_JBEXSD010000131.1:0-1403 GCF_040613495.1 Nocardioides sp. NPDC006273
CCTCCTCCGCTCCGACTGGTTCGCAAGCACAGGTTCGCCCTTCGGGCTCACCTGCCACTGAGGGTTTTGCTCTGAAGGGCTCTCAGTCCCGCTCGACCGTCTTCTCGAGCGCCTCGGCCCGCACTGCGGCGTCGGTGATCTCGTCGGAATCGATCGCGTAGGTGCGGTGGAACCAGGTCAGTGCGTCCTTGTCGCGGCCGGCCTCCTGGAGCGTGTCGGCGTACGCGTAGCGCAGTCGCACCACCCAGGACTCGCGGCTCTTGTTGTTCAGCGGCGCCTGCTCGAGGATCCGCAGGGCCGCGTCCAACTGGCCCATGTCGCGACGGGCACCGGCCTCGACGATCGTCATCTCGGCCTTGGCCGGCGCCTCGAAGTTCGCGACCGACGGGCTGTGCGCCAGCTTGATCGCCTGCTCGGGCTGACCGAGAGCGCGGTGGCAGTCCGCCATGATCGGCAGGTACGCCCCCGCGCCGTTCATCCGCTTCGCCGCACGCAGCTCCGCCAACGCCTCGGAGTAGTGGCCCGCCGCGTACGCAGCCTCGCCGAGCGCCTCGCGGATCACGGCGATCCGCTGCGTCCGCGACTTGGCGGCCTTCGCGTGCTGGTAGGCCAGCTCCGGGTCGGAGTCGATGAACATGTCGGCTGCGACCAGATGGCGGGCGATACGCGCCGCCAGCTTCTCCGGCAGGCCGCGCAACTGAGCCGAGATCGCTCGGTCCAGCTCCTTGCCGCTCACCTCGTCCGGCAGCTCCGGGCCGTCGTAGACCCGCTGATCTTCGGTGCGCTCCTCGCGCGGCTCGTCGAAGCGACGCCGTGCCCCGGCAGGGGGCTTACCGCCCGGCTTGCCGCCGCGGTCCTTGGAGTAGCCGCCCTTGCGGTCGCTGCTGGCACCACCGCGCTTCGGACCGTCAGAACGGCCTCCTGCACGCGGTGCGCCGCTGCGGCCGCCCGTCGGCTTGCCGTCGCGACGCTCGTCGCTGCCACGGCCACCGTCCCGGCGCTGCTCGCCTCCGCGGCCAGAACCACCAGTGCCGCCATCGCGGCGGTCGCTGCTACGTCCGGCTCCGGGCCGTCCGCCACCTGCGCGGCCGCCACGGCCGTTCGATGAACCTGAGCTCTTCGGACCCCCCGGGCGTCCGGCGGGCTTTCCGCCTCTGTTGCTACGGCGCTCTTCAGCCATAGCCGCCATCCTCACTGCCGCGTCACCGCAGCCGACTTCGAACGATCATCGCGATCGTTCTGTTGACATACTAAGTGCCAGTAAATGCAGTAGAGGCCGCCCAAAAGGGCGGCCTCTACCTGAAATTTTGTCCGGCGGCGTCCTACTCTCCCACAACCTCTCGGTTGCAGTACCATCGGCGCTGAAGGGCTTGACTTCCGGGTTCGGGATGGGACCGGGTATT
>NZ_JBEXSD010000132.1:0-1347 GCF_040613495.1 Nocardioides sp. NPDC006273
GTCCTTGACTGTGAGGATCGACAACGCAGCCTGATCCTGTTGGGCTGTTGCCGAGGATGACGGGACGTGACCCTGTCCTTGACTGGCCCCGGGTGCCTTCGCCGCGACTTGTCCGTCTCGTCTCCTCGGCCCCGGCCCGGCCGGAGTGAGTGGCCTGATCAGGAGCTTGACCGACCGACATTCACGGCGCCGGTCGTGTCCCATCACAGTCCTGCCCAATCTCCGCCCCGGACCGGAAACCACGTCCCGTCCGAATAGGAGAACGCAATGACCACTGTGACCGATCTCGTCGAGAATTTCGACGCCGTGATCGGTGTCGACACCCATGTCGCCACCCACTCCGCAGCCGTACTCAACCCCGTCACCGGCGGCGTGCTCGATGAGATCACCGTCGAGGCCTCCGAAGCCGGCTACGCCGAACTGGTCGAGTTCGCCGACCAGCACGCAGTGCTGCGCCTATGGGCCATCGAGGGCACCGGCAGCCACGGCGCCGGACTCGCACGACACCTCGCCACCCGCGAGGAAGTCATGGTCGAACTCGACCGCCCCGCACGGGCCAAACGCCGCCATGGCGCCAAGTCCGACCCCCTCGACGCGATCCGCGCAGCCCGCGAAGCCCTGGCCCGCCCCCACGTCGGGACCCCACGCAGCAGCGGTGGGAACCGGCAAAGCCTCGCAGTGCTGCTGGCCGCCCGACGCTCAGCAGTCCAAGGCGCCGGTGACGCCCAACGACAGCTCTTCACCCTCGTCCTCGCAGCACCCGAAACGATCAGGAACCGATTCCGCGGCCAAACCACAGCCGCCATGATCAAGACCGCCCTCAACCTCCGCACCCGACAAGACTGGGACCTCGAAACCACCACCACCGTCACCGTCCTGCGCACCCTGGCCCGCCGAGCACGCGACCTGAACACCGAAGCCGCCAACCACGAGAAAACCATCCACGCCATCATCCGCACCTGGCGCAACGATCTCCTCGCCATCCAAGGAGTCGGCCCCATCGTGGCCGCCACCGTCTTGTGCGCCTGGTCCCACCCCGGACGCATCCGCTCCGAGGCAGCCTTCGCGATGCTCGCCGGCACCGCCCCCATCCCCGCCAACAGCGGCCAGACCACCAACCGCTACCGACTAAACCGCTACGGCGACCGACGACTCAACAGCGCCATCCACACCATCGCGATCACCCGCACCAGCCACCACCAACCCACCCGCGACTACATCACCCGCCGCACCACAGAAGGCAAAACACCCCGCGAGATCCGCCGCTGCCTCAAGCGCTACATCACCCGCGAGCTCTACCGCCAACTCGAGCACCCACAAACCCTTGACAGGACATAGGAGCGTCGC
>NZ_JBEXSD010000133.1:0-1304 GCF_040613495.1 Nocardioides sp. NPDC006273
AAGAATGGGGCAACAGCCGCAACACCACCGCCCAAGAGATCGCCGAAGACATCACCAACGCCCTCGCCAAAGCCGCCGGCGTCGACGCCCTCCTCACCGATGCCATCCCGACCGGCACCAACGACGGCCTCGACGACACCCGCAGGGAGCGCGGGATGGCGTCCCCCGAGGTCGCCGAGCGGTGGGCGCAGCTCACCGACGCCGAGCGCAAGGCGATCATCGACCAGAAGATCGAGGAGCTCGCCGAGGAGTACGGCGTCGAGGTCGAGGACATCATCTGGGACGACTCGATGAGCGGCAACGGATCGTGGAGCGAGAGCGAGAAGGCCGTACGCCTCAATCCCGACCGGCTCGACGACCCCGACCTGCTGCACACCGTGGCCCACGAGATGCGTCACGCCCGCCAGCACGAGGCGATCCGCGACGAGAACGACTGGCAGTTCTGGTGGGAGGACGACCCCTTCGACGAGCACAAGGAAGACGGCATCACCGAGGACCAGGCCAACGAGTGGGAGGAGAACTTCGACGACTACAAGAGCCCCTCCCCCGACTACGACGCCTACTACAACCAGCCCGTCGAGGTCGACGCCCGCAAGACCGGCCGCGAATATCTCGACAATGTGACCCCCGAAGAGCTCGACCGTCTCCTGGAGGAGTCGAAATGACGACGTACGCCGACCTGGTCACCGCCTACCTGGACGACCCCGGCCCCGAGACGCTCGCGCCGCTTCGCCGCGCGATCCGCAACTCCGCCAACTTCACCATCGATCTCGACCTGGGCGGGGTCGACAAGCTGCTCGCCGAGGGCGCCTACGCCGAGGCCGCGACCGCGCTGCGGGCGCTCATGCCCGGGGCGATCTTCAGCCCGTCGGCCCACCTGCGCCTGGCGACGGCCCTGGAGCGCTCCGGCGAGGAACGCTCCGCGGCCCGCGAGCGTCAGGTCGCCAGCGCTGCGCTGCGGAGCATCCGGGCGACCGGTGACGGCTCCGAGGAGCACCCGTGGACGGTGCTGCGGATCAGCGACGAATACGACCTGCTCCGTGCCCTCAAGAAGGAGCCGGGACAGCAGGAGCTCCTCGAGGCCGACGGACGGCGCATCGACCGCCACACCTGCGCCGACGGGACCCTCGTCCACTTCGACGCCACCGCGCTGGTCTGATGGCGATCACGTTCGGCCAGGTCAAAACCTGGAAAGCAGCACCCCTCGGCGACGCCGGCGACGGACTCAAAGCCGACCTCCGCAACCTCGAGACCAGCCGCGACGAACTCGAAGCAGGCGGCGTAGCCAAGTCCTGGACAGGCAT
>NZ_JBEXSD010000134.1:0-1209 GCF_040613495.1 Nocardioides sp. NPDC006273
GGCGGATTCAACCGGTCATCGCAACACTGGGTGGTGGGTTCGGGTTCGAAAGTAGCTCATCGAGGACCTGTGCTGGTGTCTTCCAGCCGAGGGTCTTACGGGGTCGTGTGTTGAGCTTGCGAGCGACGTGGGCAAGGTAGTCGGCGGGGAAGTTGTTCAGGTCGGCGCCCTTGGGGAAGTACTGGCGCAGAAGACCGTTGGTGTTCTCGTTGCTGCCTCGCTGCCAGGGTGAGTGGGGGTCGCAGAAGTAGATGTCCAAGTCGGTCGCTGCGGCGATCTGGACGTGGTTGGCCATCTCGAAGCCCTGGTCCCAAGTCAGCGTTTGGCGGAGCTCGTCGGGTAGTCGTGACATCGCCTCGACCATCGCGCTCTGGACCGCATCAGCACCGAAGCCGTCGGGTAGGTGCAGCAACATCACGTAGCGACTGGTGCGCTCGACCAGCGTTCCGATCGCGGACTTCGTTCCGGCGCCTCCCATGATCAGGTCGCCTTCCCAGTGGCCGGGTACGGCACGGTCTTCGACCTCAGCGGGGCGTTCACTGATGAGCACCATGCCCGGGATTCGTTGACGACGCCGGGTGGCTTGGCGGTTCGGTTTGCGCAGTGCTCGCCCGGTTCGCAGTCGTTGGTGCAGGTCACGTCGAAGACCGCCGCGGCCTTGCACGTAGAGGGCTTGGTAGATCGTCTCGTGCGACACGCGCATCTCCAGATCGTGCGGGAACTCGATGGGCAGCATCGCCGCGATCTGTTCGGGCGAGTGCTCCTCCTCGAGTCGATCTTGCACCCACCTACGTAGCCGTTCGTTGGTGGCCAGTTTGCCCGCACGGGCTCGGGAAGCCAGATGATCGGCACGCAGTTGGGCCACGTGTGGGGAGTACCTCAACGGACGGATCCGGGGCCTGCCCGAGGCACGCTTCTTCTCGTACACCGCCCGGGAACGGTAGTTCTGCTTGCTGCGGACATTTCGCCGGATCTCGCGTTGAACCGTCGACGGCGCCCGCCCCAGATCGCGAGCGATCTGTCGAATGGAGTCACCCCGCTCCATGCCCGCAAGGATCTACTCACGTTCAGCGATGCTCAGCAACCGCGATGACAGAACGCGGGACCTGGTGAAGTCGGGACGCACGCCACCAGCCTTATGTACCAGCCGCCGGCCCCAGCCCAGGCTGTGCCCGACACGCTCACTAGCAGCCTCGATCGTCACCCCCG
>NZ_JBEXSD010000135.1:0-1163 GCF_040613495.1 Nocardioides sp. NPDC006273
CCCTCGGCTGGAAGACACCAGCACAGGTCCTCGATGAGCTACTTTCGAACCCGAACCCACCACCCAGTGTTGCGATGACCGGTTGAATCCGCCGCACCGTCCGGTTCTCTCGTCGGCCCTAGACCGGCAGCGTGAGACCAACCCACCAGACCCCGTCTGCGCGGGCATCTTCGCCTGCCCTAGGCCACGGCGACTCCCTTGACCCCTCGATGCGGACCTGTGCGCGGAGCTTCCCCAGGCGTGCAGACATTTCTCCACTGCTGAGAAGTGGGGAAACCTCGCCCTACGAGTCGTCGCCGGTTCAGGCGGCATTGTGATCGATTCACAATGTCTCGCCCACTGGCGTAGGCACTGGCAACCCGGGGCCCGCGCCCAGCAGCACACCAGCCACAGCTCCCAAGCCCGCGCCCAACTGAATCCGCTGCGCCAAACCCCGCCGCCAGGCAACAGTCACTTTCGCGAGGTGCACGGGACTCGGAAAAGCTCAACCACCGACACCAGCAATGGACGGTATCCTCGAAGTATGACTGCGTTGCCCGAATGGATGCACCCCCCTCGTGAGGAGGGTTGGTACTCCGAAGACCTCGACATGCTCGTCGAGGCGCCGCGTCATACCGAACTCATCGACGGAGCCCTGGTCTTCAACATGTCACCGCAGCGCCGCTGGCACAGTCGGCTCGTCACTGCCTTGACCAACGCGTTGACGGCACAGGCGCCCGATGGGTTCGAGGTGGATCGGGAGCTGACGGTGGTGCTCGACAGGCGCAACCGGCCGGAGCCGGACGTGCTGGTGAGCACGGCGCCGATCCCGGACCAGGCCTCGTTCTACGAGGCCGACACCGTGGTCCTGGTGGTCGAGGTGGTCTCGCCGGAGTTCGAGCATCGCGACCGGGCGGTCAAGCCGCAGAAGTACGCCGAGGCGGGCATCGCCCATTATTGGCGCATCGAGAACGAGGGCGGCGCGCCGGCGGTCCACGTCTATGAGCGCGACGAGCTGACCGGCGCCTACGTCCCGACCGGGATCTTCCGTGACCGCCTCGACGTCCCGCAGCCGTTCCAGCTCGAGATCGACCTGAACGACCTGGTCCGCTGAGGTCGCCGCCTCGTGCAGGTGTCCGTTGGTCGCCAGCGCGTTGCCACCCCAGGGCCCCGGGTCGCCGGCC
>NZ_JBEXSD010000136.1:0-1160 GCF_040613495.1 Nocardioides sp. NPDC006273
TCTCCACCTCGTGCTTGAGGAGGAGGCCGTCGACGAGGTTGGCGACGTTCTCCGGGTAGCCCACGTCCTGGAGGAAGCTGCCGGTGATGCAGGTAACGGCCACATCCAGGCGCCGCTCGGTGAACGACGGGCAGGGCAGCTCGGTGCAGTTCTTCGGGGTGTCCGCGATGACCTGCGCCTCGGTGAGCCGCGTGAACGACGTGAGGCCCGCGTCCATGATCTCGCGCCACAGGTAGTTCTTCGAGTACTGCACGCCGCCGCGGGGGGCGCCCATGGTGGGGAGGTCGATGAACCCGTCCCGCTCCCAGAGGCTGCACAGGTCGTAGCGGATCTCGGAGGGCGCGCACCAGCCAGCAGCGGCGGTGAGGGAGTTGGCGTCGCTGACGGACTTCTCCCACTCCTGCACGGAGGGGAGGCGGCGCCGGTAGTCGGTGAGCTCCTTGAGGGTGCGGGCGTCGGTGTTGCGGTCGCCGGAGACGCGGAACTCGCGCTCGCGGGAGAGCTTGCCGAGGGCCCGCTCGGCGCGAATGCCGCCGCCGACACGGCTGTTGCCGAACTGGCCGAACAGCTGTCGGCTTGCCTCGGTGAGGGCGTGGGTGTCGGTCTCCTCGCCCACGTTGCGGCCCATGACGCCGGCGGCGTCGGAGCTGAACCGGAGGGAGACCTTGTCGTAGCGCGGGGTGGATACCGGCGGGGCCTGCGGCATGGTGGTCTGGGCAGCCATCTGAGAGACGGACGGGACCTGCGCGGGCGGGGTCTCGACGGCGGGCTCCTCGACGACGGCGGGGGCCGCGGGCTCGGGGATGACCTGGGTGGGGATCGTCAGGTCGGGCGCGGACGCGAAGGCGTCGCGGGCGGCCTGTGTGGCTTCGGCGGCGGTCTTCCGCTCGCTGATGACGGCGGCCAGCTCCTGGAGCTGCGTGGCGAGGCCGGACAGCTCGGCGGGGTCGGCGTCCTTCTGCCCGGACAGCTCGGTCCCGGCGGTCTTGACGCGCCCGTACTCGGCGAGCAGCTGCTCATCGGTGGCGTCGGTGATGTTGAAGGCGACCGGCTCGTTGGGCTCGGTGCTCTCCGGGGTCTGCTCTGCCATGACGGTGGTCTCCTTCCAGTCGGCAGAACGACAACGTCTCGTTCGCTCGACCGGCCCACCGCCAGCATCG
>NZ_JBEXSD010000137.1:0-1131 GCF_040613495.1 Nocardioides sp. NPDC006273
TGTGATGCCCAGCCAGGTTGTTCAACCTGGTGATGGGTGCGGCCTTCCCGATTGCTGAGTGGGGTCGGTGATGGTTGTACTCGTGGACCCATCCTGGCAGAGCGGCCAGGCGGGCTGACTCGGAGTTGTAGAACTTCTTGAACGCCCAGCCCTCGGCCAGGGTGCGGTGGAAACGCTCGATCTTCCCGTTGGTCTGGGGCCGGTAGGGCCGGGTCCTCTTCGGTGTGATGTCTAGATCGGCGCACGTGTCGCGCCACAGGTGGGACCGGTAGCAGCTGCCGTTGTCGCTGAGCACCCGTTTCACGGTGACGCCACGTTCGGCGAACCAGGCGACCGCGTTCTTGAGGACCTCGGTCGCGGTCTCCTTGGTCTCGTCGTCATGGGCCTCGACGTAGGCGAGGCGGGAGTGGTCGTCGATGACGGTGTGCAGGTAGCAGGTCCCGATCAGTGGTTGGGAGTGTTTGTTCTTCGGGCCGCCGGTACGTACCGCGGTCGCGGAGCGGTTCTTGTCGCCCTGGTGCTTGCCCACGTACCGCCAGCCGCCCCCGTCGGGGATTCGGCCGAGTTTCTTGACGTCGACGTGGATCAGGTCGCCGGGTGCCTCGTGCTCGTAGCGGCGGATCGGTTCACCGGTGGCGCGGTCGATGTGGGTGAGCCGGTTGAGCCGGCAGCGGACCAGGACCGCGTGCACGGTCGAGGACGCCATGTTGAGCCGATCGGCGATCGCGACCGGGCCGAGGCGCTGCTTCCAGCGCAGATGCACGATCTTGCGCACCACCGGCGCCGAGGTCCGGTTCGGCTGGTGGCGCGGGGCCGAGGACCGGTCGTACATCCCCGCCGGACCTTCCTCGCGGTAGCGCTCAGCCCACTTGTTCGCGGTGCGCCACGAAACGTCGTAACGCTCGGCAGCACGGGCCGGGGACCAGTCGTGGTCAACGACCAAACGCGCGAGTCGGAGCCGGGCGCGTGGGGTCAAAGCAGCGTTGGCATGAGTAGCGTGGGACACGAAGGCCTCTCCTGGTGGCGGAACTGGTTCCTAGACAGCTCCACTCCACACCGGGGAGGCCTTCGTCCACCTACAAGTCAGATCGTGTCGTCGCAGGACTTCGACCAACGTGCCTGGACATCACA
>NZ_JBEXSD010000138.1:0-1012 GCF_040613495.1 Nocardioides sp. NPDC006273
TCGATGCCCTTCGCGGTGTTCACCAGGGCGAGCAGTGCGCCCCCGATGACGAAGAAGGCGATCAGCGCCAAGATGGCCGGACGGTAGGAGTCGGTAGCCGGTGGGGCCGGGGGTGAGCTCGTGGACGTCGGCGTAGGCGTCGCCGCAGGCCACGTCGATGTGGGCCCACGGGACGCCGCCGGTGAAGTGGTGCAGGAAGAGCGCGGCGGTGATGGCGCCGGGCCCGCCAGGGGCGTTGTCGGCGTCGGCGACCTTCGAGGCGAGCTTGTCCTCGTAGTCGGCGACCAGCGGCATCCGCCACAGGGTCTCGCCGGAGATGTCGGAGGCCTCGGCCAGCTGCGCGGCCAGCGCGTCGTCGTCGGCGAAGTAGCCGGCCATCGTCTGCCCGAGCGCCACTCGCATCGCTCCGGTCAGGGTGGCGATGTCGACCAAGGCGTCTGGTTTGATCTTGTCCGCTGCGTACGCCATCGCGTCACCCAGCACGAGGCGGCCCTCGGCGTCGGTGTTGGTCACCTCGGAGGTGCGGCCGCCGTAGTGGGTGATCACGTCACCGGGACGCAGAGCAGTGCCAGAGATCGCGTTCTCGGCTGCGGCGATGAGGCCGACCACCTTGACCGGGCAGCCGACCTCGGCCAGCGCAGTCATCACCGCGAGCACCACCGCGCCGCCGGTCATGTCCCGCTTCATGTTGACCATGCCGTCGCCGGGCTTGATGTTGAGACCACCGGTGTCGAAGGTGATGCCCTTGCCGACCAGCACCACCGTCGGGACCTTCCGCCCCGCTTTGGAGGGCGTGTAGTCGAGCCGGATCAACCGGGGCGGCGTGGCCGACCCTTGGCCGACCGCGGCGATGCCCCCGAAACCGTCTGCGGCGAGCTGCTCCTCGTCCCAGACGGTGATCTTCAAGCCGCTCTCGGTTCACCATCGCGGTGAGGCGGTGTCGCCCGACCTCGATCTGCCGCGCCTTGGGCAGCGACTGGTACCAGGGGTGGGCGCCGAGCAGGTCGAGCGG